>JBBRTR010000199.1:0-4348 GCA_038244215.1 Bacteroidales bacterium | reverse complement strand
TTCACTCTTCACTCTTCACTCTTCACTCTTCACTCTTCACTCTTCACTCTTCACTTTTCACTTTTCACTCTTCACTTTTCACTTTTCACTTTTCGTTATTCACTCTTCCCCGGCAAAGTAAAGTAAAACGTTGCTCCCTCACCCACTTTCCCTTCGGCCCACACCCGTCCGCCATGGCGCTGAATAATGCGCTGCACAAACGAAAGCCCTAT
Source organism: Bacteroidales bacterium (assembly GCA_038244215.1). GTDB lineage: Bacteria > Bacteroidota > Bacteroidia > Bacteroidales > Paludibacteraceae > Paludibacter. The sequence continues at coordinate 4,136 of JBBRTR010000199.1, read as the reverse complement.
GCCAGTGCCGTCAAATTCCTTTGGAGAATGTAGTCGCTGGAAAACGGTAAATAATTTATTGGAGAATTCCATATTAAAACCAGCTCCGTTGTCCTTTATAAAATAAATATTTCCTGTTCTTTCGGTTATGATTCCTATTTCGATTATGCGATTTGGTTTCTTTGAGGAGAATTTAATGGCGTTGCTGATAAAATTCAGCCAAACCTGTCGCAGCAATGCCGGATCGCCAATGGTTTCGGGTATTTGATGCAACCGGAAATCAATATTTTCGGTGTCAGTTACAAGTTCATTGTAAGCAGAATTTGCCATTGCATGCATATCAACAGGCGTAAATTGCATTTCCTGCCGGCTCAGGCGCGAAAACGCCAGCAGATCATCAATAAGGGTACCCATTTTATTTGCATTTGCAATTATAATGCGTAGCAAACGTTTCCCTTCATCATCCAATAGTGGTGCATAATCTTCGAGCAGAATATTGGCAAAACCATCCAATGCCCGCAGTGGGGTACGCAGATCGTGCGAAACGGAATAACTGAAAGATTCCAGTTCTTTATTGGCGAGTTCGAGCTGAGAGGTGCGGTTGGCAACCCGGTCTTCTAGTTCTTCGTTGAGTTTTATAATTTCATTTTCGGCCATCTTTAATTCCGAAATATCCACAATAATTCCTCTCAAACCTGTGGGCTGATCCTCCTTTAGAATTGGATTTGAATAAACCAAAACCGGAAATGTGGAGCCATTTTTGCGAAGCATGGTGTATCCGTTGCTTAAAGCATTTTTTTTACCGGCGATGCTTAGCTTAATATTTTCAACGGCTCTTATTCTGTCGGCCGGGATGTAGAAACTTATGGTGCTTTTACCGATCAACGAATCCTGTTCGGAATAGCCCGACAACTTATACGCTTGTTTGTTTACATAAGTCAGGTTTCCTAGCATATCTGCTTCAAAAACTATCTGAGGTAACATCTCCGACATTTGCCTGAATTTGGCTTCGCTTTCTTCGCTTTTTTCTTTTGCAATAGTTAAATCATAATTGAGTGATTTCAACTCCTCATTTTGACTTGTTAATTGCGTATTCAAAGTTATATTTTCGGTAATATCTCTTGAAATTACGATAATACGGTGAATTCTTCCCTCAGCATTTTTTAACGGAATTAACTGCGTATTAAATGATTTATTGATATTTAAAAAAGTTATATGTTCTTCATATTCAATTCGTTTGTCTTCCTGAATACATCTCTCATAATGTTGAGTAAATTGATTGTACAAATCAGAAGGCATGCATTCATCAATATATCTGTTTTGAAAATTTTCTAAATCGCCAATTAGGCTTGCTTCAGCATGATTGAAAGTGACTACTTTATATCTATGATCTTCCGTTACCTCATAAATAGACATTATATCAAACGTATTATCGAATATCTGCTTATATCTTTCTTCGCTTTCTTCGGCTTGTTCTTTGGCAGCAATCAAATCGACTTCCATCGCCTTGCGAATGCTGATGTCTTCTTTAATGGCAATATAATTGGTTATGACCCCCTTTTCGTTTTTAATTGAAGTTATGCTAGCCCATTCCCAATATAATTCACCGTTTTTTCTGCGGTTATGAAATTCACCGTGCCAAACACCATCTGATGAAATGGTATCCCAGAGTTCTTTATACACTTCTGCCGACATTTCGCCTGATTTAAGAATGCGTGGATTTTTGCCTATCGCCTCTTCCTGGGTGTAACCGGTTATCTCGGAAAACTTGGGATTAACATACTCAATATTCCCCAAAACATCGGTAATTACAATGGTGGAAGGACTTTGCTCAATGGCTTTCGAAAGTTTTAGAATTGTTTCATTTGCATGTTTGCTTTCCGTAACGTCTCGCTGCACTCCAAAGTGCCCTGTAATTCTTCCTTTTGAATCATAAAGACAGGTATAATCACCTTCGATATACATGTGTTCCCCGGTAAGTTTATATCCATCGGCTTCCGTATGTAATTTCCCATCGTCGAAAAGTTTTCGCCATAAGGCTTTACCTGTTTCAATATCATGTTTGAATATATCGGCAGGGGTTAAACCAATAAATTGTTCACGGGTGGCTCCATATTGTTTTAGCCAGGCATCGTTTACTCTGGTGATCCGATGTTGAGAAAAAGTATCAAGCAGGAGCTTTTCTTTGTCGGCTTTGTCGTTCCATTCTATAGGCTGATCGAGCATCATAAAGAAAAACCCAGCAAGCGACTGGTTAAAAAAGGCTTCCAATTTCTGATTGGCTTCTAGTAGTAATGCTTCTGATTGTTTGCGTTCGGTAATATCTTCGTGCATCAAAACAAAACGATCTTTATTTTCTAATTTATCAAATACTGGAAAAATAGCTAAGCGCAGCCAAATCGGTTTATCAGGCAATTCGGGCAATACATCATTAATATTAAAATAAAAATCAGGAAATATTACATCTTCACCGGCTTTTACACGTTCAAACAACTCTACAAAGCCGTGAGTCATTATCTGTTTATCTTTGAATATCGAATAGTACGGAGGTGGCACAGCTCCAAACAACTTAGTATGGGCAGCATTTGTCTGAATCGTATATCCTTCTGCATCTACTATCTGTATAGAGAGTGGATTTTTATCAATGATATTCTTTAAAAATTGCTCTGTATGCTTAACGTCGGTAATATCTTTATTTATTCCAATCATGCGAACAGGCCTATTTTCAGCATCTCTGATAACAAGTCCATCAGCTTTTAAATGTAGAATTGTACCATTGGGATGAACAACTCTGAATGTTGTGTTAAACTCTTTTTCACCATATAGTGCCAAATTACATTCATCAACTGCTCCTTGTTTGTCTTCATGATGTAGTCCATTTGTCCATGCATCATTATTGTTTGGGAATGTATCGAGTGTAATTCCATATAGTTCAAACATTCTATCATCCCAAATCATCACATTTTCTTTCACGTTCCAATCCCAAACTCCAAGTTGACCGGATTTAGTGGCAAGTTTTAATCTGTTTTCGCTTTCTTCAGCTTTTTCTTTGGCAATAGTTATATCATAATTGAGTAATTTTAATTCCTCATTTTGCCTCGCTAATTGTATATTCAAATTTTTATTTTCTGAAATATCTCTTGAAATTACGATTATCCGGTGAATTCTTCCCTCAGCATTTTTTAAGGGTATTAATTGCGTATTAAATGTTCTGTCAACATTTAAAAAAGATATATTTTCTTCATATTCAATTCGTCTGTCTTCTTTAATACATCGCTCATAATGTTGCTTAAATTCATTGTATAATTCAGGCGGAATACATTCATCAATATATCTGTTTTGAAAATTTTCGAGGTTGCCAATTAATTTTGCTTCTGCCTGATTGAAAGTTATTACTTTATATCTGTTATCTTCCGTAACTTCATAAATAGACATTACATCAAACGTATTATCAAATATCTGTTTATATTTTTCTTCGTTTTCTTCTGCCTTATCTTTGGCTTTTAATAAATCTAATTGCGTATTATACAAGGCACTAAAATCCATTACGGTCGAAACCATTGTATTTTGCTCTTTTAACGGGATGTTTACAGCATTTACAATTTTTTTAGAACCGGTGGACGTTGTTATCTGAATATTTTCCCAATGCATACGGGTTGCATCACCCGATTTAATGTCGGACGTAACTTGTTCTATAAGTTTTTTGCGGTATTTTTTGTCGGGATAAACTTTTTCGGAAAATGAAGTGATTGAAGTAACTTCTTCTGAGTTCCATCCATAAATTTCTTCAAATTTTTTATTCGTATAAACAACTTCGTTATTGTCGAAACTGTTTAAAGCTAAACCTATAGGGAGATTATCGAGAATGGTTTGAATGAATGTATTTTTTCCTTTCAGTTCTTTATTTTGTCTTTCTATTTCATTGTTTTTATTAATAAGTTCATTTTGGCTATCAATCAAATCTTTTGTTTTTTCCTGAACCAAAATGTTCAAATGCTCTTTTTGATTATTCAATAATTCTTCCTGGTCAATTTTTTCGAGTTGTATCGCCAGTAATTGAATAGCATTTTGAAGCAGAGAAAAGTTTTCGTCGGTAAATGCGGATTGTTTGTTAAAATGAATATATCCGTAGTTTTTAAAACGGGTGCAAACCTGTA
>JBBRTR010000198.1:0-4382 GCA_038244215.1 Bacteroidales bacterium | reverse complement strand
TAAAAGGTACTGCCGATGTTTTCAATGGGATTGTTGTTGCCGGACCAATGCTTAAAATATTACCTAAAGAAGGCGTTTTGAAACAATATGGACTGAATACAGCCGATCTTCAAAATCAGTTGGAAACCTACATGTCCGGTCAGGTCGTTGGAACGATTCCGGAGAAAGAGCAACTGACAGATATCCGAATGATTTTTCCTTTAAATAATTTAACGCCTGTTCAGAAAATAAAAGAGCTAAAAATATTTACATCTAACGGTCAATATATATCCATCAATCAACTGGCTGATTTTAAAATTCAAAGTGGTGTGGCTGAAATAGAGCGTGAAAACCTGCAATCCATGGGCGTAGTTTCAGCTAGGTTAAACGAACGTGATCTGGGAAGCGTAATGAAGGATATTCAACAGAAAGTCAGTAAAATAGCCTTACCACCATCGTACCAGATTGTATATGGCGGATCATTTGCCGAACAACAAAAATCATTTGCCGAGTTGCTGGAGATACTTTTAATTGCTGCTTTATTAGTCTTTACAGTGGTTTTATTTATGTTCAAAAGTCTGAAACTTTCAATTATTGTTATTTTTGTCAGTTCCTTAGGCGTTGTTGGTGGAGTAGTAGCATTATTTTTGACACACACGGCACTGAATGTCGGGAGTTATACCGGACTAATCATGATTGTGGGGATTATTGGCGAAAACAGCATTTTTACCATACAACAATATCTTACTGAATTAAAACATTCAACCATAAAACAGGCTCTGACTTATGCTATCTCAGCACGCTTGCGACCCAAACTGATGACCGCAAGCGGGGCAATTGTGGCATTAATTCCGTTAGCATTGGGAATCGGAACCGGAGCTCAAATGCATCAACCATTGGCCATAGCAGTGATTGGTGGCTTGATTGTTGCCTTGCCTTTGTTATTAATTGTTTTGCCCGGATTATTGATTATGATTATGAAAAATAAAAAAGCACTAATAACTGAATGAAAATATTTACGTTCTAAATTCCGTTATTCATAAACATTGAATCGCAGATCAACTTAATTTAAAATATAAATTGAAATTAAAACTGATCACATCTCAAAAACTGGAGTTCCAGTTTGAAACAAGTTGCAATAAAGAACTGAGAAGCGAATCAAAAAAAAAGAGACTTCAAAGTCTCTCTTTTTCTTTATCCTGAAATCCTCAAATTCCCAATGAAGCTCTGACTGCGTCAATCTTTTTATTGGCAGCAGCATCGGCAGCATCATATTCGGCACGGCTTTTCATTTCACCACGAACTTCAATATAAAATTTTATTTTAGGTTCAGTTCCTGAAGGACGAACAGAAATCTTTGTTCCATCTTCCGTAAAATACTGGAGAACATTTGAAGTTGCCGGAAAAATCAATTTAGAGCTTTCGCCTGTAGCTACTTTTTTCATTTTAAGTAATTGATAATCTTTAATAACAGAAACTTTTGAACCTGCTATTTCTTTTGGAGGATTTGCACGGAAATTATCCATCATTTTTGCAATTTCCTCTGCTCCTGATTTTCCTTTGCGAACTACAGAAATTCCTTTTTCTTTTCCAAAGCCATATTCTACGTAAATATCCTGCAGTAATTCGAATAAAGTTTTGCCATTATCTTTCGCCCAGGCAGTAATTTCTGCCATCAATGCGCAGGACGAAACTGCATCTTTATCACGGGCAAAATCTTCCGGCAGAAAACCGTAACTTTCTTCGCCACCACCAATGTATTGTTTTTTACCTTCATTTTCGCGAATAACAGCAGCTATCCATTTAAATCCTGTATAACAATCAAACATTTCAACATTATTCCGGTCAGCAATCTGCTTGATAATTTCTGTTGTAACAATGGTCTTTACAATATATTGATTTCCTGTAAGTTTACCCAATTCTTTCCAACGACGGATTAAATAATAAATAAAAAGTAAAGCAGTTTGATTCCCGTTTACTAAAATCCATTCGCCTTTGTCATTTTTAACGGCAATTCCAAGTCGATCAGCATCCGGGTCGGAGGCCATAACAATATCAGCATCAACTTCCTTTGCTTTATTTACAGCCATTTCGAGGGCAGCCGGTTCTTCGGGGTTTGGTGAAACAACCGTAGGGAAATTTCCACTCACAACATTTTGTTCGGGAACAGGAATAATGTTGGAAAAACCATATTCTCTTAAAGCTCTGGGGATTAGTTTCACACCGGTTCCATGAATCGGAGTGTAAACAATTTTCAAATCGCTGTTTCGTTTAATTGAATCAGGAGAAAGAGAAAGAGTTTTAATTTTTTCGATAAATGCTTTATCAATTTCTTCGCCAATAATCTCAATTAAAGCCGGATTTCCTTTAAATTTAATATCGTCAACGTTGGTAATTTTCATTACTTCAGTGATTACATTTTCGTCATGTGGAGCAATCATTTGTGCTCCATCGTCCCAATAAGCTTTGTAGCCGTTATATTCTTTCGGGTTGTGCGAGGCGGTTAAAATAATTCCACTCTGGCATCCAAGGTGACGAATTGCAAAAGAAGCTTCAGGCGTTGGACGCAAATCTTCGAACAAATAAACTTTTATACCATTCGCTGAAAATATATTAGCTGAAATTTCTGCAAAATGACGACTATTATTCCTACAATCATGTCCAATAACCACACTTATTTGAGGAACGTTAGGAAACTGAGAGAGCAGATAATTGCTCAAACCCTGAGTTGCAGCACCAACTGTGTAAATATTCATTCGGTTTGTTCCGGCACCCATTATTCCACGCAAACCACCGGTTCCAAATTCCAAATCTCGATAAAACGATTCGATTAATTCGGTTTTGTCTTCGGCATTCATCATGCGACGAATGTCATTTTTAGTTTCATCGTTGTAATTTCCATCCAGCCAGGCTTGCGCTTTTGCCATCACTTCCGTGAGTAATACATTGTTATCCATATTATTTGCTTTTTGATTGTTTTTGTTTTTTCAAGGCTTAAAAATACAACTTTCCGCTGAATAATTAAAACATTATTTTTAGCGAAACAGTTCAAATAAAAAAATCTCCCGCAGATTTCGTTGATTTTCGCTTATTTTTTATTAATCTGCGTTTATCTACGAAATCTGCGGGAGCAAAATATTAAAATTTTTAATCAGTAGAAATGTCCGATATACTTTTCAGACATTCTCTTTCCAACTAAGTTTTTTAAAAAATTATTTTTTCATATTGGGCAATTCCAAACCATATCCTTTTTTCTTATCCTCAACTTTCAGCATAAATGCTACGAAAAATGCCAAAACTCCGAAAATCATAAATACCATGTTTGCTTTTGTATAATCATATCGTAAAGCCATCTTTTGCTTTTCAATTTCGCCATAACTAGCATTTATACAAGCATCTTCAATTTGTTTTTGAAGTTTAGCTTTACCTTCAACAGTTGGTAGATTTTTAACTGCCTGCATATTCAAAGCCACCAATTGATCTTTGAATGCTGCAAAACCAGTTGTATCCTGTTTACCTACATACGTTGTATTTACCAAAACTTTATTAATCAAATTGGTTGTAGTTACATCTACCGCTTTATCAAATTCAATTTTATTAAGATTCAAAGTCGGTTGCATTTGAGTATAGGTTTGTGTAATTGCAACTTTCACATTCTCTTTTGCTTTCGAAACGGTAGGATTTGTTGAACTTAACACGATTCCGATTAACAAGGGAACGCCCATTAAACCCCAATTCTGAATCCAGAAAATCAATGCATAAGCGGTACCAAGTTGTTTTTCAGGAATAATTTTTGGAACTGAAGGCCACATGGCTGAAGGAACCAATGACAATGCAATTCCAAGAACAACAGTTACTGCCATGGCTAAAATCCAGTTATTCAAAAATGGAATGGAAAAAATTCCATGAACGAAAATCAATAAAACTGCACCAATAATCATAATGGTTGCACCTTTTCCTTTTTTGTCATATAAATTTCCAAAAAACGGAGTGAGGAAAAGAGTTCCAAGTGGAAGTACGCTCGGAATTAATCCGGCTAAATTTGGATTTACTGAGTATTTATTTATCACTAAATCTGTTGCAAATTTAATCCATGGGAAAACTGCCGAATAAAACAGCACACATAAGAGCGCAATCAACCAAAATCCTTTATTGGTAATAATCATAACAATATCAGAAAGCTTGAACGGTTCCTCTTCCTCTTTTACCATGTGTGATTCGGATGCTTCCAGTTTGATATCCATTCTGACATAAACGATATAAGCGATAAGGCCGATACAAAGCAATAATGCACCAAACAATATAGGAATTGACACATCTCCAAAATAAGTTGCAATTGGAAGCGGAATAGCTATTGCCAACAAAGTCCCCAAGCGTGCAAAAGAAACCTGTAAACCCATTGC
>JBBRTR010000197.1:0-4416 GCA_038244215.1 Bacteroidales bacterium | reverse complement strand
TATTCTGCGTTGACGCTCATTCAATATCGGTAAAACTTTTTCAATCCTGGATTTGATAACTTCGTTAGTTTCCATTGTTTTTTTTACAAAGGTAACTATTATTTTTTAATTATGAGCATATTATTTATTGACAGTTCCTAATTTCTTCTATTTCACATCCAAATAACTTTTTATTGCTTCCACATAATCAGCAAAAGCACTCGTACCTTTCTCTGTAATTCTACAAACGGTCCGGGTTCGTTTGCCGAGAAATCCTTTTTCTATTTTCAAATATCCGGCTTCACTGAGTTTTTCAATCTGAACACTTATATTTCCTGCGGAAGCGGAAGTTTTTTCTTTGATGTAAAGGAAATCTGCCTCTTCAACCGAAATCAGAATGGACATTATCGCCAATCGGAGTTCAGAATGTAATAAGGGATCCAGTTCTTTAAACATGTTGTTTTCTCCCTTGAAAATTAAGGATATGTCCCGGAATAACCATCATAACAAATATACAAAAACCGTATATCAATGATTGTTCGTAACCGGATATAAGAAATGGAAGTATACAGGAAGCCATTCCCAGAATTCCGCAGATAATTACCGGTTTGAATTTTATGGTTAATCCGGTTAAAGTTGTTGCAATACCGAGCAACAAAATTAAAATTGAAAGAATGGGAATTCGTACAAAGCCAGCTGAAAAGGACACAAAAAATACGGCAAATCCGATTACTGTCCAAATGTTTCTAATGATTCTATCAACATAAGTTTTACTGAATTTCACTTCTTTTCTTTTGAAGAAATACAAAAGTATAAAACCTACGATAGGTATTCCTAACCACACCAAATTAGACCAGTTGTTTTGAGTAGTTTTTAGCAAAAAGTAGATAATCACCGAAATTGCAACTGTCGTATATCCGAAAATTAGAAATGTAACACCGTTACCAGCTCTCAATTTTTGTTGCGTGTTTTGAATCATGTGAGAAATCAGTTCTAAACTTTCTTTCTCGTTTAAAATCTTGTCTTCCATAAATTTATTTGTTTTTAATTTGATTATTGATAATTATTATGCAAATATAAACCAGTTTATAATATAAACCAAATAATAATATAAATCAAATGATAGATTTAATAATATTTAACTTTATTGCTACTGGATTTATTAAACAGAAACACCGAATGAAGTCATTCGGTGTGTTTTTCTGAAATAAAAATCGTTTAAATGATTATTTCTGATTTCGACTTGATTTTGAAATTAATTGCAACAACGTTTTTTCATGTTTTCCTTAAATTGTTCTTTTTCTTCATCGTTCATGTTCATGAATTTATCATGATAAGCACCATGTCCGAAATGATGATGATGTCCTCTTCGGTGATGATGTCTGCCCGGACCTCTGCCGAACAAAATATGACTTAGCACGAATAATCCCATTGCCTGCCATAAAGTGATTGGAAGTAATGATGTGAATATTGCCGGGATAATCAGATTCCATAATAACATGACCACTGCACTAATAGCAAAAAGTCCTGCTATGGCAAGTGGTACCATAAAAAATGCTTTTCTACAAAATTTGTTTTTACACATAATAATAATTTTAATAATTAAGTTCTTTATATAAATAATTTAATTTGTTTCGTAAGTATTTGACAGCATATCCTTTACGACTGATAATTGTTTTCAGATTCTCTCCTTTTTTGTTGGCAATTTCCTGTAAAGTCAAATCGTCTATTTCATTCAGAATGAAAACTTCTTTTTGGTTTTCAGGTAATTCGTCCAGCGATTTCATTAATTCTTTCCAGAATAATTCTTTGAAAATTTCCAGTTCGGGATTATTGTTTTCGTCTAAAAGCAAAATGTCTTTTATGTTTAATTCTCCTTCATCGTTTTCATAACCAAAATCTTCCAAAAACAAATTCTTCTTTTTTCGCGATTTGTCTGTTATTTTGTTTTGAGCCACTTCGTATAACCATCCGCTAATACTTTCCAGTTCGTCCAAATCGGTCAGATTGATCAATTGATACCAGACATCCTGCAAAATATCCTCGGCATCTTCGGTGTTTTTCACCCTCCCACGCACATATCCAAACAAATTCTTCCCAAATTGTTGAATGGTTTTGGTTATGGAATTTGTTTTTTGTTGACTCATGGTTAGATTAATACTTGTCTCCATATTTAGGTAGACGAATGAACTTTATTTTTACTTTAAAATGCTAAACAATTTTTTGTTATAAAGGTTTAAAACAATTACTATTACCTGTTTATCAATCAATTATGATCAACATATATTTTTCAGAATAGTAAATTACTTTAGTTTTTAATAATTTAAATCGTGTCCGTTAATTTTGAATACAATTCAATCTGTTTCTGATGAAAAAACTCGTTTAAAATATCGATAATGTCAACTTTTTAATGTATATTTGTATGTTTTTTTGGATAGATTCCAAACGGAAACATACAACAAGATATTTGGAGTAAAAAATATCTGTAAAGCACTAGAAATAAATAATATAAAATACAAAATGAGCGAAGAAGAAATTGCAAGAGATGCAGCAGATGTTGCCAGTGCCAATTATGGTGCAAGTAGCATTCAGGTACTTGAAGGTTTGGAAGCAGTGCGCAAGCGGCCTGCAATGTATATTGGCGATATTGGCGTAAAAGGCCTGCACCATTTGGTTTACGAAGTGGTGGATAACTCCATTGACGAAGCCATGGCTGGACATTGTGATAAAATTGATGTTACAATAAACGAAAATAATTCCGTAACGGTTGTTGATAATGGCCGTGGTATTCCAGTTGATTTTCACGAAAAAGAAGGAAAATCGGCATTGGAAGTAGTTATGACGGTGCTACATGCCGGTGGTAAGTTCGACCACGGAAGTTATAAAGTTTCAGGAGGATTGCATGGTGTGGGAGTTTCGTGCGTGAATGCACTTTCTACCTTGATGCACGTGGAAGTTTCGCGTAACGGCAAATTGTACATGCAAGAATATGAATGCGGTTTTCCTAAATTTCCGGTAAAAGAAATCGGGACTTCAACTGCGAATGGTACTTCATCAACCTTTTTGCCAGATAGTAGTATTTTCATTGAATCTGTTTACAAATACGATATTTTAGCAGCTCGTTTGCGTGAATTAGCATTTCTGAATGCCGGAATCACCTTGACTTTAACTGACAGACGCAATGTGGAAGAAGATGGTTCATTCCGTTCAGAAGTTTTTCATTCCGTTGAAGGTCTGAAAGAATTTGTAGAATATATTGACGAATCACGCGAAAAACTGATTGATAATATCATTCATATCAATACTGAAAAGAATGGAACTCCAGTGGAAATTGCGATGACCTACAATACTTCGTACAATGAAAATATTCATTCGTATGTCAACAATATCAATACAATAGAAGGTGGAACTCACCTTGCAGGTTTTCGTCGTGGTTTGACCCGTACGTTGAAAAAATACGCTGAAGACAGCAAAATGCTCGAAAAGCTGAAGATTGAAATTAGTGGCGACGACTTCCGTGAAGGATTGACTGCCGTTATTTCCATTAAAGTTCAGGAACCACAATTTGAAGGACAAACCAAAACTAAATTGGGAAACAATGAAGTGATGGGATCTGTGGATATGGCTGTTGGTGAAGCATTGGGAAATTATCTCGAAGAAAATCCGAAAGCTGCCCGTATTATTGTTGAGAAAGTGATTTTAGCTGCCACAGCTCGTCATGCTGCCCGCAAAGCACGTGAAATGGTGCAACGCAAATCGCCACTTTCGGGTGGTGGATTACCAGGTAAACTAGCTGATTGCGCCGACAAGGATCCTGAAAAATGCGAATTGTTCCTTGTCGAAGGGGATTCGGCTGGTGGAACGGCTAAACAAGGTCGCAGTCGTCAGTTTCAGGCTATTTTGCCCTTACGTGGTAAAATTTTGAATGTAGAAAAAGCTATGCCGCATAAAGTGTTGGAAAGTGAAGAAATTCGGAATATTTACACAGCTTTAGGTGTAACAATCGGAACAGAAGAAGACAGCAAGGCTTTGAATATAAAAAAGCTTCGCTATCACAAAATTATTATCATGACCGATGCCGACGTCGACGGAAGTCACATCGCCACGCTGATTATGACTTTCTTCTTCCGTCACATGAAAGAATTAATTGAACAGGGTTATTTATACATTGCAACGCCACCACTTTATCTTTGTAAAAAAGGGAAAATTGAAGAATATTGTTGGACTGATGTACAACGTCAGGTATTTATTGAAAAATACGGTGGCGGAGTTGAAGGTTCGATTCATACGCAACGATACAAAGGTTTAGGTGAAATGAATGAAACCCAATTGTGGGATACTACAATGAATCCTGAACACCGGACTTTGCGTCAGATTGATATTGAAAATGCTGCATCGGCCGACCACGTTTTCTCCATGTTGATGGGCGATGATGTG
>JBBRTR010000196.1:0-4445 GCA_038244215.1 Bacteroidales bacterium | reverse complement strand
TGACAGACGCATTTCTTAATTGATATTCTATATTGAATTTTGTTTTTTTCATACTGTTCTCGTTGCTGAAAAGAAATTTGTTGCCGAATCCATATTTAACAATTCAGTAATCGACCGCAAGGTACACATTTTTTCAGAAAAGAACAAAATATTATTAAAATAAATCCTGTAATTTAGGAATTATTTGTGAAGACTGCTTTTTTCAAAGCACAATGGCAATAATTGCTTAACGTTGTCAATCACATAGATTTGTTCCGTTCCGTAAAGAATTACCGTTATGTCTTTCTCGAATCGGGTTTCGCTTTCCAAAAGAACCTGACGACATGAACCGCAGGGTGTAACCGGATCTTTCAAAAAAGCACCATTTGTGTGTGCAGCAATGGCAATTGTATTAACTGCAACATCCGGATATTGAGAATTGGCATAAAACATAGCAACCCGTTCGGCACAAAGTCCGGAAGGGTAAGCAGAATTTTCCTGATTGCTTCCCGCGAAAATTTTTCCGTTGGCAAGTTCTATCGCGGCACCTACGTGAAAACCGGAGTAAGGAGCATACGCTTTTTCTACCTGTTCTTTTGCTTTTTCAATTAATTGCTGTTGTATCGTGCTTAATTCATCAAAATTATAAATAGTAACTGTAGTTTCAACTGTTTTTTTGTTCATGTTTTTCTAGTTTAAAAATAAAGAAATTGATTGTCAAATAAATGTATATCAATGATATAAATAAATATTGCATTAAAATCAACCGTTTTTCAGGATAAATTAATAGGATTAAATGCCATTGATTTGGCACAAAAATATAAAATTTTACAATCAAAACAGTCATATTGGCAAATTAGTTTTAATTTTGTAGCAAATTAATACCTAAAATTTCAAGAATGAAAGTAAGAATAGTTAGTGCAATCGTATCCATCCTTTTATTGAGTACTTTGTTTTCAACGGCTCAAACGCAAAGTAAAGCCTATTTGCTTTATATAGAACAGTATCATAAAATTGCTGAACGACAACAAACGGAACATGGAATTCCGGCAAGTATCATTCTTGCTCAGGGTTTGCTTGAATCGGGAGCCGGACAGGGCGAACTCGCGATAATGTCGAATAATCATTTTGGCATTAAATGTACGGATTGGAACGGCGATAAAGTTTATCACGATGACGATTCAAGAAATGAATGTTTCCGAAAATACGATCAAGTTCTAGATTCGTACGAAGACCATGCACAGTTTTTGAAAAACAGAACACGCTATGCTTTTCTTTTTGATTTGAAACCAACGGATTATGAAGGTTGGGCATTTGGACTTAAAAAAGCGGGTTACGCCACTGATCCTACTTATGCTTTTAAATTGATTTCGATTGTTGAAAATTACAATCTGCATAAGTTTGATTTGAGTAACAATGTAAATTATTCCGATTCAAATACTGAAAATAAAATAAATAATCAAAATGCGAATCAGACTGGTTATGGCTCGATGGGAACTGTTCATGCCACAATCAATCATCCGGTTTATAAAGTGAACAATATTCGTTGCATTACAGCAATTGCAAGCGATTCGTATGCAGCTATTGCCGACGAATTCAGTATAAATGAGGCGCGGCTTCGTGAAATGAACGAAGTATCTTCAGCGAGTAATCTGGAACCGGGAATGAGAGTTTTTTTGAATTACAAGAAACAAAAAGCTGACAAGTCCTCTGAAAATCACCGTGTTCAACAGGGTGAAACGATGCACAGCATTTCTCAGGATTATGGTGTGAAAACCGAAAGTTTGTACCAACTAAACAATATGGCCTATACCGATGGAGCCAAATTGAATCAGGTTTTGAAAATGAGATAAGTTTCTAGAATACCCCTAAATCCCCTAAAAGGGACTTGAAGACTTAGTCTGCATATATCTAAAGATACGTAAAGCTAAAAAAAAACGAGACGATGCTAATTTAATTCCCCTTTAGGGGTTAGGGGTCGTATTTGTTAGGTAGAAAATATAGTTATGAGGAAAAAAAATACGGAAATGTTGAGTGATGTGATTCGTCAGGTGTTGAAAAGTCAGCATCTTGACAAACCATTGAATGAAAAGAGACTAATCGATGCATGGCCTTTGATTCTTGGGAATAATATTATGAAATATACGACCGGATTGAGTATTAAAAACCGGATTTTATACGTCAGTCTTTCTTCATCCGTACTTCGTCACGATTTATTTCTTTCACGTGAAGAAATTGTAAAATCACTGAATAAACAGGTTGGTACGGATGTAATTGTGGATATTGTTTTCAGATAATGAAGTTCATAAAGTTTATAAAGTTTATAAAGTTCATAAAGTTTATAATGTTCATAAAGTACTTAATATCAGTTTATAGTCAAAAATTGATTGGGTGGATAATTTGTAACGATTATATAGATTGCACACTTTAACAATAAAAGCGTTACTTTTGTAGTTCATTTAAAGAAAAATTTCTTCAATAATTTTCCAAGTTTAATTTAATAAAAGTTTTTTATGACTTTAAAGAAAAACATTCTGGCATTACGACAAAAAAAGGCTCTTGTTGAAAAAGGCGGTGGCGATAAAGCTATCGAAAAACAAGTAGCAATGGGTAAAATGACTGCCCGTGATCGTATCCTTGCATTGTTGGACGTAGATTCATTTCATGAGTATGATCTTTTCGTTGAACACGAAGAACGTAACTTTGGTATGGACGACAAAGTGTTAGCCGGTGACGGTGTTATTACCGGAACAGGATTGATAAATGGTGCTCCAATTTGTATTTATGCTCAGGATTTTACTGTAATGGGTGGGTCTTTAGGATTGAAACATGCACGTAAAATTACTAAAATCATGGATCATGCACTTCGTATGAAAATACCATGTATTGGTATAAATGATTCAGGTGGTGCCCGTATTCAGGAAGGTATCGGCGCTTTGGCCGGTTATGGCGAAATTTTCTATCGCAATACCATGGCTTCGGGTGTGATTCCACAAATATCAGTTATTCTCGGACCTTGCGCCGGTGGTGCAGTTTATTCTCCTGCACTTACTGATTTCGTTTTCGTGGTTGAAAATATTTCTAAAATGTTTATCACCGGACCAAATGTAATCGAAACTGTTTTAGGTGAAAAAATTTCTCAGGAAGATTTAGGCGGTGCCCGCGTACACGCTGAGATTACCGGAAATGCTCATTTCTTTGCTCAAAGTGAAATGGAATGTTTGGATCAAATTAAAGATCTGATTTCTTTAATTCCTCACAGCAATCAACAAAAAGCGGTACGTCAAGAACCAAAATTACCTCAAAATCCAAAGAAAATAGAACGGATTATTCCTGCAGATCCAAAACAACCGTACGATGTACGTGAAGTAATTCATGCTTTAACCGATGATTCAAAATTTCTGGAAGTTCATGAACTGTGGGCTGCCAATATTGTAATCGGTTTCGGTCGATTGAACGGCGAAACAATTGGTTTTGTAGCCAATCAACCTATGTATCTTGCCGGAGTTCTGGATTGTGATGCTTCCGATAAAGCAGCTCGTTTTATCCGTTATTGCGATGCGTTCAATATTCCGATTGTTACTTTGGAAGATATGCCTGGTTATTTACCGGGAGTTGATCAGGAACATGCCGGTGTTATTCGTCATGGTGCCAAAATGTTGTATGCATATTCCGAAGCAACTGTTCCTAAAATTACGGTTATTCTGCGTAAAGCTTATGGTGGAGGTTATATCGCCATGAACTCACGTCACCTTGGTGCTGACTTTATGCTAGCTTGGCCAAGTGCCGAAATTGCAGTTATGGGACCGGAAGGTGCAGCCAATATTATTTTCCGCAAAGAAATTATGGAAGCTGAAGATGAAGATGCAATGCGTCAACAGAAAGTTCAGGAATATATCGAGAAATTTGCGAATCCATATGTGGCTGCTTCGAAAGGTTATATTGATGCTGTTATTGAACCTTTGGAAACCCGCGATATGTTGTTGCATGCTTTGGAAGTTTCGAAAAACAAAGATGATTATCGCCCTGCAAAAAAACATGGTATTCCTCCATTTTGATTTTGATATAAACATTTAATATTTACAATTAAATTATTCAATGTAAAGACGCGGCATACCACGTCTCTAACAAAAACAATATGGAAAAAGAAAAACCACAATATGTAGATTTTGCCGTAACAGCAAGAAAATACCAAACTCTTTTGACAAAAAAATATCAGAATCGGAAACCTTGGGTAGATCCAAATCCATACGAGATTCAATCGATTATTCCCGGTACAATTCTGAGTATTTTTGTGAATGAAGGTGATATTGTTACTGAAGGTTCGCCACTTTTGATTCTGGAAGCAATGAAAATGCAGAATAGAATTCAAATGCCTTTTACCGCACGCATAAAAAAAATTAATGTGGTAGTAGGTGGCAGAATTCCAAAGGATTCGTTGATGATTGAATTGGAAGAAGTAGAAG
>JBBRTR010000195.1:0-4483 GCA_038244215.1 Bacteroidales bacterium | reverse complement strand
AATCCCCTGTAACAATTGTTGCAGGGGATTTTTTATATACACACTATTTTTGCTTTTCCAAACAAAATACTTATCTTTGTATAACAATAATTTCAGATTATGCAAAAACTAATATCAGAAAACCTAAACAAAATCAAAGCTTTATGCTCCACTTACAATGTAAATCGGTTATTTGTTTTTGGTTCTGCCTGTACCGATAAGTTTAACAATGAAAGTGATATCGATTTACTAATTTCATTTGCAACAATGGATTCGGGCGATTATGCTGATAATTATTTTGAATTAGCCGATGAATTTGAAAAACTATTTCAACGACCTGTTGATTTGGTTACCGAAAAATCATTATCAAATCCATATTTCATTGAATCCGTAAATAAATCAAAAATGTTACTTTATGGAAATTGAAATTAAGAAGTATCTTTTTGACATCCAAGAGTCTATCAGTTCTATTGAAAATTTTCTTGGAGAAAAACGTGATTTCAATATTTACCTCAATAACAAAATGTTACGCAGGGCAATTGAACGAGAATTTGAAATTATTGGTGAAGCTTTGAATCGTATTGAAAAATTAGATTCGACCATTCAAATCAGCAGTAAAAAACAAATCATCGGAATGAGAAATCGCGTCATTCATGGATACGATAAAATTGATAATGAAATTATTTGGGGAATTATTGTAAGACATTTACCACTTCTCAAAACAGAAATTAAGAACTTAATGTAATTGATATACAAAATCCCCTATAACAATTGTTGCAGGAGATTTCTTTATTTTAAATCTTAAAAATTATTTTTCTATATCTATTTTAGAAATCTGTTTAATATTATTTATATCTGAATAATCATACTGATAAAGTCCGTCAGTTGCAATCATCATTAAAGTATTATTGAACGGTATTACATCAAAACCATCCATTCCCGTTTTATGAATTAAAAGATTAGACATAAGCATTTGTGGATCTGTTCCAATTTTATATATTTTCAAACCATCATCACATAAAAATAAATTTCCATTGTCAATTCCAAGGCCTTTCGGATTGGTCATGTTATAAGTAACAAGTTGCTTGGGGTTTTTCACATCTTTAACATCAATAATTATCAACGAGTTTTCCTTGGCTGAGACATCACAAACACTTCCCGAGTGTAAAGTTACATAAGCTAAATCATTATCAACCACCACCGGATCGCAAGCATAAGCATGAGTAATACACGATTGATATTCAGGTTTTAAAGGATTTGAAACCGAATAGATCAACATCCCCGTGCTGGTTCCGAAAAACAGATTGGTTTTGTAACTGAAAATGGTTTCCACATTCCAACCGATATACAAATTATCAGCAACTTTAGCGGGTTTATCGCCTGTCAAATCAAAAATATTCATTTGATTGTTAATCACGGAATACAAACGATCGTTGTAAATGGTAAAACGTGACATGGAACCGTTTATCCCATTGCCCGAACTACTACCAACTGATGGACTTGCAGTATTGAGAGTTAGACCGTCATACATAACGCCACCTTTGAACCAATTTCCGCCAGTATAATGATTGACATCTTCGGTTTTCTCAGTCAGTTTCCAACCCACAATAATTCCCTGATTCGGTGTTCCGTAACTTTTAGCATAGTCAATGCCAAAATTATTTCCGGTCATTGGAATAGCAGTTGGAAAAATGGAATCAAGCCTTCCTAGCAATTCGGGTTGCAATGGATTTGAAATGTCAAACCAAACCAAATCGATATACGAATCGGCATACAATTTTCCATTCCGTATAGCCAAATCAGCATTTCCCATTAACTGGATAAAACCTGCATTTTGTGGATTCTTAGGATCACGATTGTCAATAATATGTATTCCGCTTTCAGGCTCCGAAATATAAAGATATCCATCATAAAAACACATTTTGCCAACTGTTGAAATTTTTCTCGGTTCACTGGTCACTTTCACAGAACTCCGAAAAGCATCAGTGGTCATAAAAATAGGTTCATTAATTTTGTAAGTCACAGTTTTCGAAAACTGATCGGCACAACCCGCCAATGCAAGTATTGCAATTGAATATAAAAATAAAATCTTTTTCATATTAGTAAGTATTTAATTGTCAGTTTAATATTTTTCCACATTTCCCATTTTACCAATAAAGAGAATGACTCCGGTACTCTTTTCTCTGATTACAAATACAAACGGTTTATTCACTCGGAAAATCGGTATAGGTTGTGGATATGGCATGACAGTAGTAGCTATAACCCCGATTATTGTAACGGCAGCAGCTTCTGTTCCTTCTTCGGTAACTTCGACATACGTATCATGAATCACTTTTGAAATTTGCAAACTGGCATTTGCGATATTCGTAAAATCGGCAAAATTCGTAAAAGCCAAATTCATACCCATAGCTTTCAAAGGATCATTCAATAAAAAATTATTTTCAGTTTTAAAACGTGGCATATATACTTCCACTTCTTTGCCAAACATATTTTGTGTAAGTTCATTCCAAACATCTGGTGTCAGATAATTTAAAACATCAGCAGTAGTTTTTCCATCATTTGGCAAAATCACTGTCATCGAAAAAGCTTTATTACCATAAGGCATATCCAGGTATTGTGCATAACTATCAGCAGCATAAGCAAAGGTATCTTTCTGATACATCATGTTGACCTTCAACTTATTGCCAGAATCATTTGTAAAATCTGCCGGTTTTGTATTTTTTGTTTCAAAATGTTTCCGCCAGATTCCTTTAAAATAAATAGCATTAACCAAATACATGACAGCATCACCAGGAATTTTATCAAGCGGTTTTGTAATCAGATTGTTGGTTTTCTTTGCACACCAGTTATTAATGGTATCAACCGCCCAGGCTTTTGAAAAGTCAAGTTCTTTTACATAAGCTCCGAAATAATCAGTATTCACTTTCAAAAAATCAGCTTTTACCGGAAATCCGGTTTTATACCACAATGAATTGGCAATGCTGAGTTTCGTTGTTGGATCAATGCCGGGCAAAGTCGATTGCATAACTTTGTAATAACTGTTTACATCGTCAACTGACATACCACTCATTTTTAGAGCAGTTTCCATTTCGGTTTTGGTTTGTCCATTCGCACCGTTCCATGCCATTCCCAAAGCAATACTTACACTGAGCGGCGAAACAAAAACATTGGTCTCGCCTGAAGATGTAATGGTTTTCTTTAGCAAATCAAAAGCAAATTCATTGTCCTGACTCACACGTTTTTCCTGATTAACAGACAAAACAATAGGGTCTGCGTCTTTAGGAATCTTTACAATTGGATCGTTTTGAGTCGCACAACTCGATGATAGTATAACCATCGCAAAAAACTGAATTAATTTTTTCATATTGTTTTTAATTTAGATTTATCTGATTCCTGTATCAATATTTATATTCAAATCTACCGTGTCACCTTTAACAATATCAATTGAAATCGGTAAATTATTTCCGCCAACTCCTTTCGACTGAGCAGTTTTAAAATCAACCACATACTTTCCAACCGGAAGACCGACTGAATATGTACCATCAAGAGCAGGAACGATGTCAGTGATTATTTTGGTTTTACTTTGATTCCAAACCGAAGTCTGCCATGCTTTATATGTTTCTGCAGTTGGTAAACATTCAGGACGTGGCGGAATAGTTTCTACCGGACAAATTGGTCCAATACTAATTTTTCCTTTTAAAACTCCGGTATTGGATAATCCGAATATATCATCTTTTTGGCGAATAAGTTGTGTGTTATATCGGTCACAACAAGGTGAATCCAAATTGAGGGTATCTTTGCCAATCAGATTGAAATATTTTTCAGGATCGAAATGAAGTTGGATATTTGCTGGTTTATCAAAATCAAAACTGCAAAAGAGTTTTGCCACCGGACTCATACTCATATCAGTCAGTAGAGTTAGTTTTCCATAACCAATGAGAGAATCATTCCTCATTATTCCAAAAATTCCGTTTTGTTTAAGTAGCAGATAATCGAAATCTTTCGGATAACCTGAGCCGGAAAAACCACCTGAAGTTCCACTTACTTTCCAAATTCCATAAACAGATTGAAACTGATTAGGAATTATATCATTAGAATAATATTTTGTGGTTGGAATATCAGCCAAGGGCTTTAAACTGATCATCTCTGTTTTACAAGCTGTTACAATCAAGGACAAAATAACCGATATTAATAGACAATTCTTTTTCATATTCTTTCAGTTTATCAATTACAACTAGTACTATTTAAAAGCTCACGCAGTTTATCAATTTTATTTTTCAAAACAGCTGGTTCATTCATGTATTCAAAAGTGACTTTGTGTTTCTGACCATTTGCAAGCTCAATTTCAAGCCATTCGGCTCCACCATCTGCACAATCAGGGCAACCGATAACTTCTTCCAGATTGAAGATAGCATTTACATTTATATTATTCCGAATGGAATCCCAAGTGGCCGATTTTATAGCTTCTGACCGTGTTATTGTTTTAATCTTAGTGTCCCAACTT
>JBBRTR010000194.1:0-4541 GCA_038244215.1 Bacteroidales bacterium | reverse complement strand
TTAAAGCTAACATAGTATCACATAGTCACTTTAAGGTATCTGAGTGTTCTATGTATTCGAAAAAAATACTATGTGATTCTATGTTACTAAGTGATGCTATATGGTTGAAAAACATGACATTTCATTTTTTTTATTACTTATTTTTCTATCTTTTTTATCATTTATGAAACATTTCTTGTATAGAATTTTTGTTATCTCCGCTTTTGTATTTGGAATAAGTCCGCTTGTTTTAGCACAAAAGAAAACCGAAAATCAAATTTCGGATTCGCTTACTGCCATAGCCAATATTTATTCACGGGTAGGTAAAGTTGCCGTGACTGATTTTGTTGTAAATCCCAATGCAAACACAGTTATCATAAAAGCAAACGAGAGATTATCAAACATCCCGTTTCGCAGGGATAATGTGGCACGGATTTACAATGCCATCCGGAGTATAGTACCTTCCAAATATTCCGGTTTTTCAATTTCATGTCAAACGGACAATAAAAACATTGAAGATTTGATTCCCAATTTTTACCGAACATCAAATTTTGACAAACAAAGAAGATTTATTCTCCCCGATACCATTCAACCACTTGTTCAAAACACGTCACGTCCTTATGAAATATCAAATGGAATGCAAAACAAAAACATTGCACTCTGGCAAAGTCATGGTTTGTATTACGATCAAAAACAGGCGAGATGGTCTTGGCAACGGGCTCGCGTTTTCCAGATTGTTGAAGATTTATATACACAATCTTACGTGTTGCCGTTTTTGGTTCCTATGCTCGAAAATGCCGGAGCTTACGTTTTAATTCCGCGTGAACGGGACACCCAATTGAATGAAGTGATTGTGGATAATGATACACGGGTTGGTGATTCCCGATACCGTGAACGTAATGACCGGAAAGCATGGAAAACTGGAGTCGAACAAGGATTTGCCAACACGAAAAAATTCTATGTACAGGGTGAAAATCCGTTTACTTTCGGAACATACCGAATGATTCCGTCGATATCTGATCTAAATGAAACCAGTCGAGTTGAATGGATGCCCAATTTCACCGAATCCGGAAATTATGCAGTTTATGTATCCTATAAAACGCTTCCAAACAGTGCAAAAGATGCTCGTTATACAGTTTTTTACAATGGTGGAAAAACAGAATTTACAGTAAATCAAAGTATGGATGGTGGCACGTGGCTTTATCTGGGAAATTTCGATTTTGACAAAGGCAGAAATAACTCCGGACGTGTGATGTTGACAAATATGAGTAGCGAAGATGGAAAAACAATTACTGCTGATGCCGTAAAATTTGGCGGAGGTATGGGAAATATTGCCCGAAGTCCGAACGAAGCCGGAATTACTCCAAATCAGAAAAGTTCAGATTCATTGAACGTTGCAACTGTAATAACAAAACCTTTCAGTTGTTACGAACCGGAAATCAGTTCGTATCCACGCTTTACCGAAGGCGCACGGTACTGGTTGCAGTGGGCTGGAATTCCCGACAGTATTTACAGTAAAAATCAGGGTAAAAATGATTATACAGATGATTTTCAATCCCGTGGAAACTGGGTAAATTATCTGGTCGGTGGTTCTGCAGTTGCTCCGAATCTGAAAGGATTAGGCATACCCGTCGATCTGGCAATGGCTTTTCACACCGATGCCGGAACAACGATTAATGATTCGATTATCGGAACGCTTGGAATCTGTACCATTCAGAATTCAGATGGAAAAAATGTATTCCAAAATGGAGTTTCGCGATATGCTTCACGTGATTTGACCGATTTGATTCAGACACAAATTGTTAATGACATTCAGTCAAAATATGCTCCAGAATGGACTCGTCGTGGATTGTGGAATAAATCGTATAGCGAATCACGTGTCCCTGAAGTCCCGACAATGCTGCTTGAATTGCTTTCACACCAGAATTTTGCAGATATGCGCTACGGTTTAGATCCGCGATTCCGTTTCACTACGAGTCGTTCCATTTATAAAGGAATGCTGAAATATTTATCGTCAATAAATGAAACGGAATATGTTGTTCAACCGCTTCCGGTCAAACAATTCAGTTGCCGTTTTATTGAGAAAAATAAACTTGAATTACATTGGATTGGCGTGAATGATACGCTTGAACCGACTGCAGTTCCTGATAAATTTGTGGTTTATACCCGAATTGATGAGGATGGTTTTGATAACGGAGTCGTTAAAAATTCAAACAGAATGACTTTTACGTTACAACCCGGAAAAATATACAGTTTTAAAGTTGCCGCGTTAAATAAAGGGGGCGAAAGTTTTCCTTCTGAAATTCTTTCAGCTTATCGGGCAACAAATGAAAACGGCGAAGTTCTGATTGTCAATGGGTTTAATCGTCTGAGTGCTCCAACTTCATTTGCAATTGACAGTACTTACGCCGGATTTTTAAATGATGTTGATGCAGGAGTTCCTTATCTTAAAGACATAAGTTTCGTTGGGAAACAATATGAATTTAAACGGAGTAAGCCCTGGGTGGATGATGATGCGCCCGGATTCGGAGCCAGCCATGCAGATTTTGAAACAAAAGTTATTGCAGGGAATAGTTTTGATTATCCATTTATTCATGGAAAAGCAATAAAGGCGGCGGGTTTCTCGTTTGTTTCATGCAGCGAAGATGCAGTAATTTCAGGCGATATTGATATGAATCAGTACAAAGCTGTGGATTTGATTCTGGGCAAACAAAAGCAAACATACATAGGAAATGCAAAGAAAGTACCGGAATTTAAAACTTTTCCATTAGCTTTGCAGCTGTTAATACGAAAATATTGTCAGAATGGCGGTAATTTGATGGTGAGTGGGGCTTTTATTGCTTCTGATTTATGTGATGTTGCTCATCCAATCCGTGAAGACCGGTTATTTCTTGAAAATACATTGAAATTTAAATTCCGGACTGCAAAAGCAAGTGTTTCAGGGAAAATGAAACTGGTCAATTCACCTTGTATAGCTTTCAGAAAATCAGAATTTAGTTATTTTGATCAACTGAATTCGGTTTCATATTACGTTGAATCGCCGGATGGCATTGAACCTTCGGATGTTGGTGGATATACGATTTGTCGTTATTCAGAAGACAATATAAGTGCTGGTGTGGCTTATTCAGGAAGTTACAAAGTTTGTGCATTTGGTTTCCCTTTTGAAACTATTCAATCAGAGAAAGACCGTGCCAGATTAATGGATTCAATTTTATTGTTTTTAACCAGAAATTAAAATGGATTTCAAACAAATTATACGAATAAACTTAAAATGCAAACACAGATGAAAACAAAATTATCATTCTTCCTTTTTTCTGTTTTGTTATTAGCTTCTTGTGGGAAAGGAAGTTATACTTTACCGACTGTAACCGGAACCAAATACGAAGTTCTTGTGGTAATGAACAAAGACGAATGGAAAGCACCGGCCGGACGTTCATTGGTGGCACTGCTAGATCAGGATATGCAATGTTTGCCTCAGCCTGAACCTGTCATGAATATTTCGCGTTGTGATCTCAAAGACTTTACAGATTTGTTGAAACCTTCAAGAAATATCCTGCTTACAGAGATTTCGGATAAATATACCAGTCCGAAAATAATTTACACGACTAATAAATGGGCTGAACCACAATCGGTTGTCCGTGTAGTTGCTCCGAATGATTCTTCTTTTGTCAGTACCATTCATAAATATGGAAACAATATATTGAATTATTTTCTAAAAACCGAACGCGACCGTCAGATTGCATTCAACAAAGATTATGTAAATAAACAAGTACAGGAAGAAATAGAAAAATTGTACGGAATTCAGATAGACATTACACAGGGAATCAACAAAGTAACTAAAAAGAAAGATTTTTATTGGATAACCAATGATAACCCAGGTGTTAGACAGGATATTGTGATTTATACTTATCCATACACCGATAAAAATACATTTACAAAAGAATATTTGCTTGCTAAGCGAGATTCCGTAATGAAAGCCAATATTCCAGGTGAATTTAAAGGTTCGTATATGGGAACGGAATATAAATATGAACCTCCTGTTTATAAAGCTATTACAGTAAATGGAGAATATTGCGCCGAAATTTGCGGACTTTGGAAAATGTATAAAGGCGGTTCAATGGGCGGTCCGTTTTTCAGTCATTCACGGGTGGATGAAGTAAATCATCGGGTTGTGACGATTGAAGGATTTGTTTTTGCCCCCGGAACTAAAAAAGCTAAACCAATGCGTCAGCTTGAAGCGATTGTTTATTCTGCAAAACTACCTCAGGATATTAATGCACTTAAAGAAGTTTCGGTTGTAGCCAAAAAATAAATGAACGATTTGAAAGAAAATTAAGAAGAATGGAAACTAACAAAATAATAATCGGAATTACACACGGTGACATAAACGGAATCGGATACGAAGTCATTTTGAAAACAATGTCAGAACCCCGAATGCTGGAAACTTTCGTACCGGTAATTTACGG
Organism: Bacteroidales bacterium; assembly: GCA_038244215.1. Classification (GTDB taxonomy): domain Bacteria; phylum Bacteroidota; class Bacteroidia; order Bacteroidales; family Paludibacteraceae; genus Paludibacter. The sequence continues at coordinate 96 of JBBRTR010000194.1, read as the reverse complement.
TTCATCCAAAGTAGCTGCTTTTCATCGAAAAAATCTTGATATTCAGGGTTTAAATCTGAATATCATCAATTCAATCGACGAAATCAATCTCAAAAG
>JBBRTR010000193.1:0-4728 GCA_038244215.1 Bacteroidales bacterium | reverse complement strand
TTATCTTCTTACTTTCAACTGCTTACTATTTTCGACTATTCAATAACCGTGTAAATATCCTTCAAATTCCGTCCATAACCATCATAATCAAGTCCATAACCCACGATAAAATCATTCGGAATTTTCATTGCTACATAATCTACTTTGATATCACGTTGCAAGGCATCGGGTTTTTGTAAAAAAGTGGCGATGCGTATTTCGTTCGCACCTTTGGCATGCAACGAATTAAGGATACGTTCCATAGTGAGACCGGTATCCACAATATCTTCCACAACCACAACATTTCGTCCTACAACACTTTCATTCAACCCAATAATTTCCTTTACAGCTCCCGTGGTATAAAGTCCTTCGTATGACGACAGTTTGATAAACGTGATTTCACAGGGTACACTTACTGTTTTCATCAGGTCGCCCGCAAACATAAAAGCGCCGTTGAGTACACAGATAAAAAGCGGATTTTTATCCGCCAAATCGCGGTTGATTTCTTCTCCAACCTGTTTTACTGCTTTTAGTATTTCCGATTCGGGAATGGATAAAGTGAATTTTTTGTCTAGAATCTGAATAGTGTTCATAAATGAAAGTGATTTTGGGATAAATGAAAGAATATTGATGCAATATCAGTAAAAAGTTTTGCAAAAGTACAAAAAAACATCTGTTTCTGAAAAAGTAAAGCTGGTTTTTCTGATAAAGTGTAAGTTTGTCTAATCAGATAGCCATTCGATGCAGATTTCAATTTTTTTAATCATGATTCCATCATAATAATTACTTTTTATGAAACAAAATACCTTACTTTGTGATTAGATAAAACGAGTAATTGAAAATATGTAATATGCAGAAAGTAGGCAAAATAGCAGAATCATCTACTATCGATTTTTATTCGGCCAACATAACTACCGAACTGAAACTGCCTCTGGTTGATGGTGGTATTGCAGCCGGATTTCCAAGTCCGGCTCAGGATTATATCGACCTGAAAATCGATCTGAACAAAGAGCTGATTGCCAATCCATCCAGCACGTTTTACGGCCGCGTGAAAGGAACTTCCATGCAAGATGCCGGTATTGTTGATGGTGATATTCTGGTGATTGACAAAAGTCTCGAACCGAAAGATGGCGACACGGCAGTTTGTTATATCGACGGCGAATTCACCTTGAAATACATTAAAATTGAACCCGATGCCGTGTGGCTCATTCCTGCCAATTCCAACTTTCAACCCATAAAAATAACTGAAGAAAATAACTTTTGCATCTGGGGAGTTGTTACTTATTCTATCAAAAGTCATAAAAACCCCCGACCTCTAAAGGGGAGTTTAAAATAGAGGTTGTTACATAATTGTTTTATGTTGGAAAGTAAAAATAGAAGAGCCGATAGTAATTTCAACTCTCCGTCAGCTGACGGACTAGGATCAATGTTCGGATTAATCGATTGCAATAATTTCTACGCCTCCTGCGAACGGGTTTTCAATCCTTCGCTCAATGGCAAACCTGTCGTGGTACTTTCCAACAACGACGGTTGTGTTATTGCGCGCTCTTCCGAAGCCAAAGCCTTGGGAATTCCAATGGGCGAACCGGCCTACAAACTCAAAGAACTCATTGAAACGAATCAGGTACATGTGTTTTCGTCCAATTATGTTTTATACGGCGATATGTCGCACCGCGTGATGACTACAATTGCTGATTTTGCTCCCCAAATGGAAATTTATTCTATCGATGAGGCATTTTTGCTACTCGATGGTTTTGAAAATATCGATTTGAAAGAATTCGGAGGAAAAGTGGTAGACACCACAACGCGCAACACTGGAATACCAGTCAGTATGGGCATTGCGCCTACCAAAACGCTAGCAAAAGTAGCCAATAAATTTGCCAAGAAATACAAGGCTTACAAAGGAGTTTGTGTAATTGATACCGACGAAAAGCGTGAAAAAGCGCTGAAACTGACTGAAATTGGTGACGTATGGGGAATCGGACGACAATTTACAAAAAAGTTGCAGTATTACAGCATTAATACTGCGTGGGATTTTACGCAGCGAACTAAAAGCTGGGTTCGTCACACGATGGGCGTGGTTGGTGAGCGAACCTGGCTGGAACTTCGTGGAATTCCTTGCATCGAAACCGAATCACCAACTGCCAAGAAATCCATTTGCACCTCGCGCAGTTTTGGCGAAAAACTCACCGAACTGTCTCAGGTTTCTGAAGCAGTAGCAAATTTTGCAGCTTCTTGTGCCGAAAAATTACGGAAACAAAATTCGTTGGCTTCGGTCATTATGGTATTTATTCAAACGAATCCTTTTGCCGAAAATCAGCCGCAGTATTCAAATCAATTCGTAATTCAACTCACGGTTCCAACCAATGACACTACGGAGCTTATAGATTATGCGCTTCAGGGACTGAAATCTATTTTCAAAAAAGGCTATCGTTTTAAAAAGGCCGGCGTTATCGTCAGCGAGATTGTTCCCGAACGTCCTGTGCAAGGCGATTTATTCGATATTCGTAACCGAGAAAAATATAATAAAGTGATGAAAGTGATGGATTGCCTCAACGATTCCTACGGACGCCAGAAAGTAAAAATAGCCGCTCAGGGTTTCGATCGGAAATGGAAACTCAAAAACGAAAGGCTATCACCTTGTTACACCACGAACATTTCGGATATTATGGATGTGATAGCCGGGTAACTGATATAATTTTGGTAGTTGGTTTTAAAAATTGTATTTTTAGGCTTGAAAAACAACATGTAAAAACCTTAAATTGTTTTCCTGTTTTCCACTTTGCAACACACTAGAAAATTTTCATAACAATCTCATAAAGTTCGGAGACTTTTCTATTTTCAATACTCTATCAAGCTCTTTATAAATTGCATAAGCAACAAATATGTGCTTCTATTCTATTTCTTAGTCTGTGATAAATGGAGCGTATTCTTAAATCTGTTTTAGACATTCGAGAACCCTCTTTTAAAACTATTGATGATAGAATCTTGCATTATAACCATTGATGCTAGGCTGTCAACGAGAGATTTCCAATCAGATAATAGAACAAAAAGGAGATTACGTTTTAGCAATGAAAGGCAATCAGGGTTATTTGTTGAGGGAGGTTTGAAGATAGTTTTAAAACGCTTAAATATGACACCATAGCAGATGAATTAGACATGGATCATGGTCGTGTGGAAACAAGAAAGTATAAGTGACAAATGACTTGCAATTGATTGGAAATAAGAAACAATGGACTGGATTAAAGACTATTGCAAGAGTTTAAAGTGAATGATACTTTAAAGTTGATGGAAAAATACAAACTGATGTTAGATATTACATTTGCTCTATTGAAAATTCACAAACCATTAATCAGGCTGTAAGAAAACACTGGGGAGTTGGAAATAAATTACATTGGACGCTGGACATGTCATTTAATGAAGATTATATTAGAGTTAGAACAAAATATGCTGCTCAGAACTTTTCAATGCTAAATAAGATATGTTTAAATCTTTCAAAAAATGATTCGCTTAAAGCGAGTATCAAAGGAAAAAGAAAAAAGGCGGGGTAAGAAAATTGCTATTTGCTTCAACTAATAAAATTTTAATGCCTGAGCCTTGGGGTGAGCTGTTTTAGCGTATCCATCAATTAAGTTAGTGCCAAAAAAGTATAACTGCAATTGAAAATCTACAGTATAAAATTTACGTAATTATTTAGGCACAAAAAAACCTACATGTATGTAAATACGTATGTAGGTTTTTAATTGCCTGATTATCAGTTAATTGAAAATCTATAAGTGACCCCGACAGGATTCAAACCTGTAACCTTCTGATCCGTAGTCAGATACTCTATTCAGTTGAGCCACGGGGCCATTTTTCGCTTTTGAGAGTGCAAAGATAGGGCTATTTTTCATTTCTACAAAGTAAAATCGAAAAAAACTCGAAATTTGACCGAAAAAGCGAAAGTATTTTTCTTATCTTTTCTTGTAACCACCACTTCTGCGGTCACTTCCACCGGTTGAAGGTCTATAACTTCCACGGTCGCTTTCACGATTTCTCCACGGTTTATCACCATTCCCAGTGCTTGCAGAAGGACGGCTACTTGTTCGCTCTGGTCTGTCACTACGACTACTGCTACCGCTTGAACGATAGTCCGTACTACGAGTTTCTCCTGAATTACTACGTGAGCGGTATTCCGGTTTGCGTCCTCCACCTTCAAATGTTTTGCTGCCCTTTGCTTCAGTAACAACATAATCAGTTTCACCTGCAAATGCAAGAACGACTTTTTCTACCTGATCAGCAAAAACATCAAAGAAAGTAAATTTGTTGGTTACTTCAATTGAACCGATACTGATTGATTTATCACCGGTTACATCATTTATAATACCAAGAAAACGTTTCGGGTCAATTCCTTCCTTTTCTCCAACATTCATTTTCAAACGCACTTTGTTTCCGGCTTTGATTCCACGTTCGCCACGTTCACCACGCTCGCCACGCTCTGGTCTTTCGCTCCGTTCTCCACGTTCACCCCGTTCACGTTCATGGTAATTCAAATCCTCAGCATCCTTATAATAATCTAGAAAACGATTGAATTCAAGCGAAACGAAACGTTTCAGAACTTCTTCTTTCGATAAACCTTCCAGTTGTTTCATAATCTGGGGAACGTAAGTCGCAATTTGTTCTTCACTCACTTCCACATTTTGCATACGGTCGATCATAAAGAATAATTGTTTCTTACAAACTTCCAATCCGTTCGGGATTTGTTCCTGA
>JBBRTR010000192.1:0-4793 GCA_038244215.1 Bacteroidales bacterium | reverse complement strand
TTGCAAAGAGCTAAAAATGCCAACGCACATCCCGTCCGCCCCAGCGGACGAATATTTATAATCATTTGTTCGACAATTCAACAATATATCTTTAATCAGCACCCAAGCTCACCCACCACCCCAAAACAATACAGTTGACAATACAAGAGGCTATATAAACTGTAAACCGTTCAAAAAAAGTATCTTAGCTACATAAAAAACAAATTGAGAATTACTAAATGTCAAAAGAAGCAAAAGCAAGAATTAAGATAAACAAACTGTTGGAGGAAGCAGGTTGGCATTTCTTTGACAATGACAAAGGAAACACAAATATTATATTAGAAAATAAGGCTAAACTAACACAAACTTAGTTAAACGAATTTGGCGACAATTTTGAAAAAACCTCAAACGGTTTTATTGACTACTTGCTTTTAGATAGCAAAGGTTTTCCGCTAATAGTTTTGGAAGCCAAGAAAGAAGAAATAAATCCTTTGTTTGCGAAGGAGCAAGCAAGAAAATATGCAACGGCACAAAAGTGTCGTTTCGTTATTCTCTCCAATGGCAATCAACATTTCTTTTGGGATTTGCAGAGAGGAAACCCAAACATCATTTCAAAATTTCCGACACCTGAAACAGTTGGTGCTTATACTTCTTTCGTTCCAAATCCACAGGCATTAAGCAACGAGAAAGTTTCGGAAGATTATATTGCTATAACTCAAAAGCCCGATTACGACAAAGACCCAAGATGGATTGATGAAACGCAACGCAAGAACTATTTAGAAGAAAACAAACTTCGTTTGTTGCGGAAATATCAAGTGAGAGCCATTGAAAGAATACAAGAAGAAGTGAAAGAAGGCAAAGACCGTTTTCTTTTTGAGATGGCAACAGGCACTGGAAAAACTTTGACAGCAGCGGCAGTCATAAAACTTTTTATGCGAACAGGAAATGCAAGACGAGTTTTATTTTTAGTTGACCGTTTGGAATTGGAAGACCAAGCATGGAAAAATTTTGTGGCGTATCTCAAGAACGACTATCAATGTTGCATCTACAAAGAGAACCGAGACGATTGGAGAAAAAATGAAATAGTTGTTTCAACTGTTCAATCATTTTTATTCAAGAACAAATACAAAAGAATATTTGCACCGACAGATTTTAATTTAGTCATTTCAGACGAAGCACACAGAAGCATTGGAGGAAACAGCAGAGCAGTGTTTGAATATTTCATCGGTTACAAATTAGGTTTAACAGCAACACCAAAAGATTATTTAAAAAAGATTGACCCTGACAAACTGAATCAAAAAGACCCAAGAGAATTGGAAAGAAGAATGTTGTTGGACACCTACACAACCTTCGGTTGTGCAGATGGCAAACCTACTTTCCAATATTCTTTGTTGCATGGAGTGAAAGACGGTTTTCTTGTTAATCCGATTGTGGCTGATGCACGAACTGAAATCACAACGCAACTTTTATCGGATGAAGGTTACAGTGTAACAACTACAAACGAAGACGGAAAAGACGAGGAAGAAATTTTTAGTCACAGCGATTTTGAAAAGAAATTCTTTTCGGAAAATACGAACAGAATTTTCTGCAATACTTTTTTGAAGAACGCATTGCTTGACCCGGTTACAGGAGAAATCGGAAAGACAATTATTTTTTGTGTAAGTCAAAACCATGCAGCCAAAGTCACACAAATTCTAAATGAGGTTGCAGATAAAATGTTTCCGAATAAATATCAATCTGACTTTGCAATTCAAGTTACATCAAGGATTCAGGATGCACAGCAGTTCACAATAAATTTTACGAATAATAATTTAGGCGGCACAGGAAATTTTTATCCGCTTTACAAAACAAGCAAGACAAGAGTTTGCGTAACTGTTGGCATGATGACAACTGGTTACGATTGCCCCGACTTACAAAATGTTTGTTTGATGCGACCAATCTTTTCACCGACAGATTTTATTCAAATCAAAGGCAGAGGAACACGGAAGCATAATTTTTTGAAAGACCTTTTGGATAAAGAACTTGCACAACAAGTTGTGCAATCCGAAAAAAAGAATTACAAACTCTTTGACTTTTTTGCGAATTGCGAATTCTTTGAAACGGAATTCAACTACGATGAAGTGTTGAAACTTCCAGCCAAAGGTGAAGGCACAGGCGAAGGAGGAGTCACATACACAACACCCGACACATACGATAGCACACGACACGATCCTTTGAAAACCTGGGTTGTAAATGAAATCGGTTTGGAAGGAATGAAGATTGACCGAATGTATTTTGACCGCTTTGAAGAAACTGTAAAGGATGATAAAGAAGTTCAGAAGTTGATTGAGCAAAGCGATTTGGATGCGATTGAAAAATACATTCTTCAAAATATGTTTGACAAGCCCGAAGAATTTTACAACATCACTAAGTTGCAAACCGCAGCTAAGATTGATAGAAAATTATCACTTCGTGAAATCATTGAAAAGATTTTTGGTTTCATTCCTTATTTCAAAAGCAAAGACGAATTGTTAGAAGATGAGTTTGAAAAATTTGACAGCAGATATTTACCTGATGAACAAATTTTTTCCTACGCAAAAAATTATTTCAAGAGTTACATCACCGACAAAGAATTCAGAGAGATAATTGAAAATAAAGATTTTGCTTTGCTCAACACAAATGCAAACGGTGATGTGTTTCGCAAGCTCACACCTGAATTGCGAATGCTTATACCTACATACATAAAAGAAAATATTTCCTTAAATAGATTTACAGCATGAAGTTAAATATGGCGAATTCGCCACAATTAAAAAGTAAACAGCAGAAATAATAATGCAAAAAAATAAGATAATTGCAGTTCAAGGAAGGGAAATCAGCTGGATTTCAAATGAGTCAAAAGACTATATTTCGCTTACAGATATTGCCAAATACAGGAACGAAAAAGAAGCATTCTCCATAATCAACAACTGGATGCGTAGCAGAAGCACCATCGAATTTTTGGGTTTGTGGGAGAAATTAAGTAACCCTGATTTTAAACCTATCGAATTCGAGAGGTTTAGAAATGAAGCCGGAAGCAACTACTTTGTTCTGTCACCTCAACGCTGGATTGAATCAACCAACGCAATTGGTATTACTTCTAAGTCGGGCAGATATGGAGGAACATTTGCACACAAAGACATTGCATTTGAATTTGCCTCCTGGATTTCTTCTGAATTTAAACTTTATCTTATTGTAGAGTTTCAACGATTAAAAGAATCAGAAAACGACCGATTAAAATTAGAGTGGAATTTACAACGCACTTTGGCTAAAGTGAATTATCACATTCACACCGATGCAATCAAAGAGAAACTAATTCCACCAACACTTTCTAAAGACAAAATAAATTTTGTGTATGCCGATGAAGCCGATTTATTAAATGTGGCTTTGTTTGGAATTACTGCCAGGCAATGGAGAGATGCAAACCCAAAAACAGAAGGCAATGTTCGTGATGCAGCAACACTTGAACAATTGGTTGTACTATCAAATATGGAAAGTATCAATGCAGTTTTAATTCATCAGGGATTGAAACAGAATGAACGCTTAGAGCAATTAAACAAAATTGCCATCACACAAATGAAATCGCTTTTAGCACACACCACAATTAAGAAATTGAAATAATAAAACGAAACCGCTATGCCCGGAACATTCTCACAAATTTACATTCAGGTTGTCTTTGCAGTTAAAGGTAGAGAAAGCATGATTCAATCTGCTTGGGAAAAAGAATTGTATAAATACATCACAGGAATTGTTAAAAACAAAGAACAAAAGATGCTTGCTATAAATGGTATGCCCGACCATATTCATTTTTTTATTGGAATGAAACCATCTTGTTGTTTATCAGATTTGGTTAGAGAAGTAAAAAAATCATCGAACGATTTTATCAAAGAGAAGAAATTTACAAAGTTCAAGTTTCAATGGCAGGAAGGGTACGGTGCCTTTTCATACAGTCATTCCAATTTGGACAATGTGATTAAGTATATCATGAACCAAAAGGAGCATCATAAAAAGAAAACATTCAAGCAAGAATATTTAGAATTTCTCCAAAAATTTGAAATTGAATTTAAGGACGAATATTTATTTGAATGGATAGAATAAGGAATCCAAGGATTCAAATTTTTGTAGCAATAAAAAAACAAAATGAATAACCGACCCTGAAAGGGTCATATGTTTATAGCAAATGATAACGCACATTCATGCGACCCCAAAGGGGTCGAACAAAAAGAAACAAATGATTTTCTATAAACATGAAATCCCTAGGGGATTAAAAACAAAAAATAATAATGCTTGACACAGAAACAAAAAGAAGAATAGATACAGCCCGAGATATTTTAGTTGGTAAAGTTCCCGACCCGAAAAGTCAAGTGGAACAAATTACGATTGCTATTATTTACAAGTTCATGGACGATATGGACAAGGAAGCAATTTCGTTTGGAGGCAAGCCAACATTTTTTGCACCGCCAAAATTGACAGGCAATAAAGAAGAAGATGAAAAGTTGGAAGATTATTCAAAGTATGCCTGGACAAAAATCTTTGACCCGAAAGTTGGAGGACATGAAATGCTTTCGCTTTACAGCGAAGCAATTGTAAAGTTGAATTTGAATCCGAACATTCCGCAACTTTTTAGAGACATTTTTAAGAACGCCTACCTTCCCTATCGTGACCCCGAAACTTTGAAATTGTTTTTGAAAACAATTAATGAGTTTAGTTACGACCACAGCGAAATGTTGGGAGATGCTTTTGAATACCTGCTTTCGGTTTTGGGTTCACAAGGTGATGCAGGGCAATTTAGAACGCCA
>JBBRTR010000191.1:0-4806 GCA_038244215.1 Bacteroidales bacterium | reverse complement strand
TGAATCATTTAATGCTAAAATCAAAGCTTTTAGAGCATCGTTAAGAGGAGTGATTGATATTAAATTCTTTCTCTTTAGATTAACTAAAATATACGCTTAATCCACAACTTTTACGGGTGAGCCAATATAAGCGCATGATTTGGAATATAGAATATAAGTAACAAACATAAAATTTAGATGAAAAAAGGTCAATCATTTATTTGATTGACCTTTTTGTGTTGTGGGCGTTGAGGGATTCGAACCCCCGACCCTCTGCTTGTAAGGCAGATGCTCTGAACCAGCTGAGCTAAACGCCCGAAATTTAAATTTAGAAAAAGAATAAAACGTGGGCGTTGAGGGATTCGAACCCCCGACCCTCTGCTTGTAAGGCAGATGCTCTGAACCAGCTGAGCTAAACGCCCGAATTCGTATTCGGATTGTGATACCTTTCTCCAAAAGCGTTGCAAAGATACATCCTTTTTTGAAATCTCAAAAATATATTTTACGTTTTTTACAAACGAAAAGTTAAAACAAATTCAATTACCTAATAAACAGGTATATTTTTTTTATGAAATACGTCAAAAGCATTTACAATACCATTTCTTCAAATAATTTATCCACTTCTTCATCAAGATTTTTAGCAAAACCGGAGTGAGGACGTGAAGTTTGAATACATGAACTGCGAACTGCAGTGAGCCACCTGAAACGTTCGGGAATATCGAAATGTGCAATAGAGCCACCATCTTTTTCTCCGTTACAAATCTTTTCAAAAGAAAGTAGGGTTTCACGTAGTAAATCGAAATCGAGTTCGGTTGAAAAAATATTAAATCGTTCCACATCCAATTTATATTTCATGCGGATGTATTTTGCCCGTTTCGAGAACAGAATAATTCCGATATTAATAAATTCTTCGCGCTCCACTTTGGGCAAAACACGAATAACGGCGTATTCAAATAAGTGTTTTCCTTGCATTTTGTGCTTCGTTTAAAAAGTTGTCAGAATGTTCCAGCCTTCGGCTCAAGAATTGATAATAAACCTCACGGATTTCGTCGGCAGTATAGCCTATTTCAGCATGAGCAGCCCATTCGTCAGGAATCATATTTACTATTTCTCGAATAATTTTGTTAGTAATTATTTTTCTGAAATCGGTATTTACTTCTTCCAATCGATCGGCAAACGCAAGTAGTACATGGTCTTTGATCAGTGCAAAAGGACTTAAAGCCTGTGTTTCCCAATTTGTCCAGGTATGATGGAAGTACAAGGTTGCGCCGTGGTCAATGAGCCACAATTCTTTGTGCCACATCAGCATATTCGTGTTCTTCACCGTACGATCCACATTAGTCAGAAAAGCGTCCATCCACACGATTTGGGAAGCCAACAATCCATCCACTTTGGTTGTAACCGGATCAAAAGCCAACGCACCGGAAAGAAAATGCAAGCCCAGATTTAATCCACGACTGCCTTGAAGTAAATCCTGAATTTCCTCGTCACCTTCGGTCTGCCCGAAAGCTTCATCGAGTTGTACAAAAACCAATTCAGGAACACACAAGTTCAAAAGTTTGGCAAACAAGCCGCCAATCAATTCGGAAATTAGCGCTTTAGCTCCATGACCTGCACCTCGAAACTTGACAACATATTTAAAGTCGTCATCAGCTTCGGCCAATGCGGGCAGAGAACCTCCTTCGCGCAAAGGAGTGATATAGCGGGTTAGGTTTACGGTGCGGAGATTCATGTTTTTTATTTGACTCAAAATCCCAAAAGGAACTTAAAGTTACTTTTATATGTTATATTTTTTATTCTACAGGTTTTAAATTCCCTTTAGGTGTTTGGAATCCTTATCCTTTAAACAGCACCCGAAATGCTTCTTCCACTTTCTTCACCCTAATCAATTCAATATTCAATTTTGTCAGATTGATGCTTTTCAGGTTAATATCAGGAATTATCATTTTTTTGAATCCTAGTTTTTCGGCTTCGAGGATACGTTGTTCCATTCGGTTGATGGGTCGGATTTCGCCTGAAAGTCCAACTTCGCCAGCCATGCAAAGCTGTTTTTCGATGGCAATATCTACATTCGATGAAAGAATAGCAGAGATAACTGCCAGATCAATAGCCGGATCGTTCACTTTTATGCCACCGGCAATATTTAGGAAAACATCTTTTTGTGCAATTTTAAAACCAGCACGTTTTTCAAGAACAGCCAATAACATATTCAAACGACGTAAATCAAAACCAGTGCTGGAGCGTTGTGGAGTGCCGTAAGCCGCCGAACTTACCAATGCCTGAACTTCGATAAGGAAAGGTCGGATACCTTCAATAGCCGAAGCAATGGCCACGCCACTGAGACCTTCGTGGTTTTGTGAAAGTAACAGTTCGGAAGGATTTGTTACTTCCCGCAAGCCGTTTTGTTGCATTTCGAAAATTCCCAGTTCCGAAGTACTTCCGAAACGGTTTTTTACCGGTCGCAAAATGCGGTACATATAATGTTGATCGCCTTCGAATTGCAATACAGTATCCACGATATGTTCGAGCACTTTTGGTCCGGCAATGCTACCTTCTTTGTTAATATGACCGATAAGAAAAACTGGTATAGCGGTTGTCTTACAGAATTTCAGCAGATTGGCGGTACATTCACGCACTTGCGACACAGAGCCAGGTGAAGATTCAATCAGTTCGGTGGAAATTGTCTGAATGGAATCGACAATCACTAAATCGGGTTGGATATTTTGTATGTGAACGAAAATTTGTTCGAGCGAAGTTTCACCGACGATATAACAATCGGGATTATCAAATTTTAGGCGTTCGGCACGGAGTTTCAATTGTTTTACACTCTCTTCACCTGAAACATAAAGTGTACGCTTTCCTTTCATGTTTAGTACCACTTGCAATACAAGCGTTGATTTCCCTATGCCGGGTTCACCACCAATCAAAACCAATGAACCGGGTACTAATCCACCACCTAAAACGCGATTCAACTCATTGCTTGAAGTGTCGATGCGACTTTCTTCATCACTTATCACATCAGAAATCAGAATCGGCTTTTGTTTGACCATTTCAACTCCGGCTATATGAAATTTCGGAGTTAGATCTTTGCTGATAATTTCTTCGACATAACTGTTCCACTCGCCACACGAAGGACATTTGCCGATCCATTTGGGTGAATCGACTCCACAGTTTTGACAAACGTATACGGATTTTGTTTTGGCCATTATATTAATGTGCTAATGAGTTGATGTGCTAATTTGATGATTATTGAAACAAAAGTAGAGAAAATGTGGCAATAAGTCATTATGCTAATATGCCAATTTTATTATTTGCAAATTATTCAACAATATTTCGTCCGAATATTTTCATCATTATTCTCATTGGTACATTAGCATATCAAATTTCTTTTTCTTTCCAATTTCCTTTTTGCAAATACCAATATCCAAATACAGCCAATGAAGACCAGTAAACAAATTCGGACATCCATACAAAATATAAAGGCTGAGTATTAATAATGGCAGTATAATATACAAACGAAACATAGAAGAACAGTGTAATAATTTCAATATAAAATGCAACTCGTGTGCTGCCGGTTCCGGAGACGGCACTGATTACCACATTGCCAACAGCAAAAAAGGATACTGCCACTGTCACAACACGAATTACGGGAATTGAAGCCAGCATTAATGACTTATCATCGGTATAAATATTGGCAAATAATTCAGGGAAAAGAAACGTGAAAACAAGAATAGGAGCAACGAAAACGACCGCAATTCCTATTATCTTATTCACCGTTTTCAGTATAACGTGTTTATGGCCGGCACCAATCATATTACTCACCAACGTTCCGACAGTGGTGGCAAGAGCCGAAGCAGGAATCATTAATAAAATATACATACTACGTCCTATATTGCTGACAGCGAGTGCTTGTTCGCCCATGTGTTCGATAATAATAAAGAATAAAAACCAGGTGGAAATAGAAATGAAAAATTGAAACATGATGAAGATTGACAAATCCAGAATTTGGAGAATAGTTTTCATTTCAGCTTTTATATGACTGAATAGATGGTATTTTTTTGTATCTGTAAAAACTAATGTATGATAAATTAAATAGAAAAGCGATGCTGCTTCGGCAAGAACCGAGGCAATTGCTGCTCCTGCAATTCCAAGTTCAGGGAAACCGAATTTGCCAAAAATAAGCACGTAATCGAGAACAATATTCACCAATGCCATTATAATTGCTGAAGTTGTAAGAACTTTAGTATCGGTAATTCCAACATAAAAGGCGCGGAATATCACATTAAGGAAAACAAAGAAAAAGCCGTAAATACGCCAGTTGAGGTATTCCATTGAAGCACTATAAACAGATTCGGAACTGACAAGTAACTTCAGTAAATGAGGCATGCCAAACATGGATACGATAAAAAACAATGCCGAAAGAATTAAATTAAAAATCAATCCATTGTTGAAAATCGGGCCAATTTCACTGTAATTTTTTTCGCCATTTCTCCTTCCGATCAGGATTTGAACACCCTGACTAAATCCGAATCCAACCATAAATATTGCAAAATAGAACAATCCTCCGATAGCCGATGCACCCAATGCTACTTCACTCACGCGACCAAGAAAAGCTGTATCAGTCACATTAGTTATTGATACGTATATACCCTTTTGATAATTGCTTTGATATTTTATTTGATAAGTTCAATAGTTCGTTAGAAAATAATTAATATTTAAGCGGCTTTAGTGCCGAAATACAGTAGCTCTTTGACATGGTGGTGACTTTTTATAACTTTCGGCTTGATACCGAAAGCCTCAATAAATCGATTCAATAGAAATGCATTG
>JBBRTR010000190.1:0-4934 GCA_038244215.1 Bacteroidales bacterium | reverse complement strand
TGTAACCTTTCTGTAACCTTAGGTTACAGAAAGGTTACACATGGGTATCAGAAAGGTATCAGAAACAGATAATGTGGTAGCTCCCAAAGATATCCCAATTTAGTTCACTTTAGGCACCTCTTCATTGTCAAGCTTTTTCAGATCTGAGATGTAATTGGTAGGTGAAGTGTTGTAATATTTCCGGAATACTTTGGTGAAATATTTCGGACTTTCGAAACCGACCATATAGGCAATTTCAGAAATGGAGATTTTATTCTGAGCCATGATTTGTGCTGCCCTTTTCATTCTTATTTCTCGAATGAATTCACCGGGAGGCATATCCAATAAAGCCATGAATTTTTTGTAAAGTGTTGAAGATTCCATCCCCAAAGCAGATGCGAACTTATCGACACTAAATTCAGAATCAGAGATGTTTTCTTCGACAATTTCAAGTGCATGTTTTAGAATTTTCTCATCAATGCTGTTAACTATAATTTCTTTTGGCTGAATATTTTTTGAACTATGTATTTTGCCAAGGTTTTTATCAAAAGAATTCATGAAATACTCCTTAAGCTGATACCTGTATTCGATGCTGTTTTTAATCTTTAGCAATAGTAGTTCAGGAACAAATGGTTTGGTAATATAATCGTTTGCACCAATTTCAAGTCCTTTTAATTTATTTTCGTTTGAGCTTAGTGCCGTCAGCATAATAATTGGAATATGACTGGTCCTATTGTCTGATTTTAAAATACTTGTGACCTCAAAACCATCTTTCCCCGGCATCATTATATCGCAGATGATAATGTCCGGAATGATTTGAAATGCTTTTTCAACTCCTGATATTCCATTTTCGGCTGATTCAATTTTGCAGGTTGAACTCAAAATATCACCAATATAAAAAATGAGATCTTTGTTGTCTTCAATTATTAAAACTGTTGGTTTGTTTTCAAGAAGAGAAACTGTTGGTTTTTGAGTGGTTTTTAATTCAAGATCTGCATCTGTAATTGATTCAATTTCAAGGTCATTTGATTTCAGTTCGGTAATAATTGTATAATTTTCAAACAGATCCTTATCTGTTGGAAGTTCAATGATAAAAGTGCTTCCCTTGCCGACAACGCTTTCAACTGTTATATCGCCGTTGCATATCACTGTCATATCTTTTGCTAAAGCCAGACCAATACCCGTTCCTCCGTAACTACTTGTAGTTGAGTTATGGATCTGGTAGAATCGCTCAAAAATTGAATTGGTGTATTCAGGAGCTATTCCTATTCCTGTGTCAGTAATTTTAATAATCATATTTCTATCATTTTTCTGTTTAAAAGCCATTTCAATAGAAATAGATCCCCCTACATCAGTAAATTTTATAGCGTTAGAAACGATGTTAGAAATTATTTTCTCAAGCTTATCGGGATCGAACCAGCCAATAAAAACATTTTCAGAAGAATAAAATTGAAGTGTTATCTTCTTACTTACTGCATGTTGGAGAAAACGATCGGATAGATTCTTTGTAAAATTCACCAGATCACCATTGAATAATTCGATGACCATAGTGCCTGTTTCAATTTTACGAAAATCGAGCAACTGATTGGTCAATTGCGTTAAACGTTGTGTATTTCCTGCAATAAGTGAAAAATATTTTAATTCATTTTCTCTTGATAATGTTTCCCTTGTTGACGATATTAGCTTATTGATTGGACCCGAAATAAGCATCAATGGGGTTCTGAATTCGTGAGAAACATTGATGAAAAATTTTGTCTTTAATTGATTGAAAGCGTTTTCGCGTTCTCTTTCAGAATGTTCAAGATGTAAACTGTTTTTCAGATGTAATTGGTACATCATTATTGCCCGAATGTAATAAAGACTGATCAGAATGATAATGGCATAAATAAAAAATGCCCATTTTGTTTTCCATGGAGGGGGAAGTATTTTAATCTTTAAGCGAGTAGGAGTTTCATTCCAGATACCATCATTGTTTGTGGCTTTTACCAAAAAAACATAATCACCTTGCTTGAGATTAGTATATCCGGCAATTCTTCGTTTGGCATCGGTATAAATCCAATTTTCGTTATATCCTACTAATTTGTATGCAAACTTATTTTTTTCGGGTAAATGGAAATTCAATGCAGTAAACTCCAGTGCGAAATCAGATTGTTTATAATTTAATACGATCTCTTCAGTAGTAATAATGTTTTGTGTAAGGGGAGAATTTTTATCGTTAGGATAAATCCCAACAGGGCTGTTAAATAAAAGCAGATCAGTGATAAATACAGGTGGAATAATTGGATTATCCTTTATGCTATCGGGATGAAACCGATAAAAATTTTCATGTTTCCCACCAATATAGATGAATCCTTGATTATCTTTATACAATGATTCAACATTAATATTCAAACCATCACGGTTTGTGTAATTGCTACAAGACTTTTTTAACGGATTATACTTTGATATTCCGAATACCGAAGTGATCCACCAGTTTCCATTGTTATCTGTAATTACCTGACCAACATTATCAGAAAGCAATCCGTCTGATTTATTGTATGTTGTAAATGAATCAGACTCAGGATTGTATTTATTCAACCCGTTTTTTGTACAGATTAAAACCAAGCCCGAGCTATCTGTAAATATACCTTCTGTATTGATGAATTGATCGCTGATAGAATTTTGTTTTTGAGTCGAAGGAAAATATTGTTTAATTGAGTGTGTTTTAGAATCCAGTTTATTTAAACCATTAAAAGTTCCAACCCAAATGTTTCCAAGATTGTCTTCTTTGATGCTGGTAACTTTATAGTGCGAAAGTCCTTTTAGTTCATACCTTGTAAAATGGACAAATGAGTTGGTTTGAAGATTTAAAAAATCCAATGATTCCTGAGTTGAAATCCATAGATTATTATTTCGATCAACTTCAATAGCATCAACAACATCGTGAAAAAGTGAATTTGGATCTCCTTCTTTATGCTGGTATGATTTGATTACCAGGTTGGTTCCCGGATCAAAAAGCAATAATCCGTTGGTAGTTCCTATCCAAACTTTACCGTCAGGGGTATAATGGAAACATGAAATTCCAGCTTGAAATAATAAAGGATTGTTGGAAATTCGCTGGTACTCAAATTTACGAAGGTTCAATTTTATAAGTCCATCGCCATAAGTTCCGATCAGTAAATTGCCATTTTTATCAGTGTGCATGGCTTTTACAAAATTCTGGCGAATTGTAGCTGATTCTTTGGGCAGAACATGGTAATAACCTGAAAACTTTTCAGCTTTTGGATTGAAATAAACAACACCTTCAATTCCAATCCAAATAGATTCGTCATTGGTCATTGATATGCTTATAGGAACCCCCTTTGGAAAGCTTTGTAAATTTAAAGGATCATTGGAATAGGTAATAAAAGACATGTTCCGGGTATCAAATCGAACCAGATTTTTTCCCTGAAGCATCCAAATATAGGAATTTGATTGAATCATATCCTTTATTTCAATATCATTCAGCCGGTTAGATATTCCAGAGAAATATGAAGTATATTTTTCCGTAATAGGATTAAAGTCAATAAGATCACCATTAATTAATCCAAGCCAAAGATTCCCATTCGGATTTCGGCACATTGAAAGTACAATATTTGTCAGGAAATTACCGTCTGTTTTGATGGGAAAATGTTTGATAATCCCTGTTTTTGGATCAAGTCTGGAAATTCCCTGGTAATATTCAGATGTCCAGATATTGCCCTTATTGTCATAGGTAAGCGCTGTGATGTTGTTGCCTTTAATGTTTAAAATCAAATCTTCCGAAACACCATAGCGTATAAAATTGTCTTTTTCTTTGTTGTATAGATTTATTCCCTGATCGGTTCCAACCCATAAATGATTCTCTTTATCAAAACACACCTTCGTTATTCTGTTGTTTGATAAACTGTTAGGGTTTTGTGGTTGGTGCTGGTATTTTTTAAAAGTTTGTCTGGAACGATCGAAAACATTCATACCTGAATTTGTACCAACCCATATTTGTTCTTCAGTATCTTCGGCGATACATAAAACCGTATTGCTGCTAATACTGGTCGAATCGGTTGCGTTATGTTTGTAGGTTTTAAAAGTATAGCCGTCGAAAACATCCAAGCCATCGTCAGTACACATCCAAATAAAGCCTTGCTTGTCCTGAAATATTTGATTGATATCACTGTTTGACAATCCGTCATCCAAGGTTAGTCGATGAAAAACCAAATTATGGTTCTCGGCTAACAGGAAACTGGGCGTCCCGATTGAACCAAAAATGAATAAATTCAGGAGTACGAATAACATTTTCCACATTTTCAAAATTAAGGATTTCCAGATACAATTCATAGTAATTTAATCAACTAAAAAAGAATCCTAAGATATGGGCGAAAACACAGTCTTTATGTATAAAAAAATTGATTTTATGGGTTAATAAAATTCTGAAGACAGATGAACTCAAAATAAATATAAACTTCAAGAATCATACTACTAGGTTGATACGTAAATTTTGGTCGGATTATGAATAGTTTATTCAAATTTTCACTTCGGCTAAATCATCATTCTGTCATCAATAATTGTAACCTAACAATTCAATAACAATAGGAAATAGTTATTCTATGAACAAGCTATTTTTGGTGATAGAATTATTCAGTGTGATAGTTCACCTAAAAATTATTAACTAATATAAATTTATTATGAAGAAATTTTACAGTTTACTAATCGCAGGAATCACCCTTTTGCCAAGTGCGATTTTTGCTCAGAAACCGGTCGTAACAGTAAAAGCTACCACTGCTGCATTTACTATGGATGGGGTAGCCAACGAAGCTGACTGGGCCAGCGCACCTAAAATTGCCATTGACAAACCATACAATGGAGAGACAGTTGTGGGTGGTTCTGCAACTTTCCAAATGTTAAATGATGCAGACAACATTTACATTTTTGTGGATGTGAAAGATGATGTGGTAACTTTG
>JBBRTR010000189.1:0-4944 GCA_038244215.1 Bacteroidales bacterium | reverse complement strand
GAAGTTGTAAGAGGTGATTTCGAAGTTGTAAGAGGTGATTTCGAAGTTGTAAGAGGTGATTTCGAAGTTGTAAGAGGTGATTTCGAAGTTGTAAGAGGTCATTTCGAAAGTGTAAGAGGTGATTTCGAAGTTGTAAGAGGTGATTTCGAAGTTGTAAGACGAGGTTTCGAAGTTGTAAGAGGTCATTTCGAAGTTGTAAGACGAGGTTTCGAAGTTGTAAGAGGTGATTTCGAAGTTGTAAGAGGTGATTTCGAAAGTGTAAGAGGTGATTTCGAAGTTGTAAGAGGTGATTTCGAAGTTGTATATTTTTATAGTAACTGCTTTATTTCTTATAATTGAACTTTAGAAATAAATACATCCTACACCCACGCTGACGCACGAATGCATTGTGTGGTATTTCAATCTTTCAGTTCAACTTATTTAATTATGCTTTACAAGCAGGCGGGAACGAGTTAGCAGTGCTGCGATTACTGCTTTTCGCTCACGCCGAAAGATAATAATCGTGGTGCGATTATTGGTTAATTTAGCTGCATAAGTACACATTGTCAGAACATTCCAGCTGAAGCTGATTACCGGGTAAACCTTTCTTTCAGTTGACGGACGAGTAGCCATCCTGTAATTTTGAGAAACTACTAGTTACTACTATTGATCCTGTTCGAATTAAATTAGCCTGTTTTTGGAAAATTGATTTCCTTTTTCCTATTCTTTCTCTTTATTTGCCAAATCGTCCACTTCCAGATTTGCGACGGCTATTACTACCTCCTTTATCATCATCCATCTCTAAACGTTCGAATTTCTTTTTCTTTTCAGCAGAGCTTTTTGCTCCTTTAAACTGATTTATTTTATAGGTGAAATTAAGTAGGAAATAGGAAGTGAGCGTATTATATGAATTGTACTGTATGTAATTATCACCCACTGATTGTCGTATATTGAGTTGCTGATGAAGTATATCAAACAAATTCAATGCAATTACAGCTTTGTTATTAAATAAACTTTTATCAAAAGAGGCGTTCCAAATCAATTGATTTTGTTGACTGGTGGCATACCCCCGCATGGTGGAATAATTTATATCGCTTCCGACATTAAAATTATATGGTAAATGAAAAACAAGATTACCTCCACCTTTCCAATCTTTTGTAATCGAAACTACCGGATTTAAATTATTCAGCGTGTTTGAATATTTGAAACTACCTCTGAAACCTATTTCAATAAAATCATTTGTATAAGTCAATGAAATCTTTTCACCAACATTATACCGAAATGTCTGACTCAGATTACCAAGTGGAATAATGTCGGAATTCAAAATTTGAGCAGTCAACCCCCGTGCCGAATAACCATAAAATTGATTTATTCCTCCTGAAGTATTTGTATTAAAATGAAGTCTTTTCTGGATAAGTGGAATGTTATACATCACGTTTCCAATGACTGAATATGGCATTTGAGGCGAATTTACCGTTTGACTGTACTGTTTTCCACTCACATCATACATACTGTTTGTAATCAAAGCATCTCTTGTGAGCTGGGCATAGAGCATGGTACTAAATGATGAAAATGTGCTATCATTAAATGTATTAAATATCAGTCTGAGACTATGATTAAAGGCAGGGTTCAAATCCGGATTTCCGACCATCAGATTCATCAGATTTGAATTGTTTTTTACCGGTTGCAATTGACTAATGCTGGGTTGATCGGTTTTACCACGATAATCAAGCCGTACAAATTTCTTTTTCCCAAATTTAAACTCCATCCGGGCATTGGGAGAAAAGTTAAACACATTGTGTGGAATGTAAATTTCAGAACCATCCAGATACAAACGAGAACTAAGCGATTGTGAAGGCACTCCCTTCATTCCAATCATGACATTGTACACTTTATCTACATAGCGATAATTTAATTCCATAGTTTCACTGTAGAATTTATGTTCAAAATTGTTACTGTAAACTGAATCAAGTTGAGAGTAATCACCCGCCAAATCTTTTTTATATTGATACTTTTCAGAAATATTGTTTGAATTCTTTATCGATAATACAGTTTCTAAAAGGTTTTTCCTATTCCAAAGTGGTTCTACATAGGACATACGTAAACTGAGACTGTAGGCATTCGAATTGCTTTTGGTTTTTTGATCGATTAATGTAGTTGAATCGCTTCGTGTTGTGTTTTTCGAATAGTTGTAACTTAAATTGTCATTCTGTGATAACGAAGTTTGAACATTTGCAGTAAAAGTTCGACCTGGTTTTGACGTAAATCTATGACTGAAAATCACTCCTAAACCACCATTTAATGAAGTACCGTTACCAATATTTGAACTATTTCCAAAACTGGTTAAAATTGTATCGTTAAGATGTATGTAATCATTCTGAGTATTCGAAAACGAGCGATTGTAATGAATGTCTGGTTCAAAAATAAAGGTATTTAAAGAGTCAGGCTTCCAATCAATCTCCAAATTCATATTGGCAGAATAATTCTCATTATTGGCTGTTTTGTTTGATATATTTGTATAGGTTGAATCAAGTAGAAAACTCTGACGATTACTTTTTGTAATGGTTTCGTTAGACGTGTGATTGGAGGTTACATTTCCATTGATTTTCAGTTTAGGATTAAGAATGGTATTGGTATTATAACCAATGTTTTGTGTGCTCGTTATTCCACTGTTATTGCTGAAAGATCCTCTGCCACGGCTGCTTCGGGTTGTGTTGGTATTATTCCCGCCACCGGTAATAGTAGATTGTGTATCTCCATCAATCATGTTGATAAATGCATTTCCATCATATTTCACATCAGTATTTAAATCCAAACCTGCACCACCGGTTATATTTCCGAATGTTCCTTTTTTTCGGTTCGGCTTAAATGTAAGATTGATAATTTTTTCCGTATCATCATCTTCAAATCCGGTAAGTTCCGCCATATCCGACTTCTGATCCAAAACCTGAATTTTATCTATTAATTCCGACGGTATGTTTTTTGTAGCCATTTCCACATCGTCACCGAAAAACTTTTTACCATTCACTCTGATTTTTTGAATATCCTCTCCGTTCACTGTTATTTTACCTTCAGGACTTACTTCGACACCGGGCAATAGTTTCAGCAAATCTTCAACCACAGCATTTTGTGGAGTTTTGAATGCTGTGGCATTAAATTCGAGTGTATCACCTTTTACCGACATTTGAGCAGCATTTCCGGTTATCTCTACACCACTCAAAAGATGTGAATTTTCTTTCAGTTGGATGGACTTCAGAATTAAATCTCTATTATCCATTTTGATTATTTTCCTGTACTCTAAATAACCCATAAAGCTTACTTTAAGTAAATAATTGCCCGGCGTTATATTCGGAATTATGAAACTACCATTAATATTGGATTGGCAACCTTTTACAAAAGTAGAATCGGAAGCCCGCAATAGTCTAACATTTGCCAACTCAATAGGTAAATCGTTTTTGGAATCGAAAATTGTTGACTGAATACTATGTTGGGCGGAAAGAATAAAGGAGAGCAAACAAAAAATGAAAAGTAATAGCTGTTTCATAGTAAATGAAAAAATAAATACGGTTTAATAATGAGTTTCAGGGTATAAATGGCGTTAGGAAATAATTTACTAGCATGCGAAGCAAATTCAGCCAGCTATTTCAACTGTTTTGACTTTTACTTTGTGGAATGGTTTAATTGACAAGAAGCATATTTATAAAATAAAAATGAAAGTTACGAATCTGCCATCCATTAATCTGAGTTTATCACTAAAAATGTAATATTAAAAACGGTTTTGTGTGATGAAACATTCAAGCAGGAAATGCTGTTTATACTAAAATCAAACGAAAGATTGGCGATTGGAAGTAAAATTACAAACTGTCAATAAAAAACAGTTGCAAATCTGATTTATCTACTAAATTTTACGTAATTTTGCGTCTTAAACTCTAAAACTGTATCCATATGAACATCTCCGATCGTTTTTTGAAATACGTCAGCTTCACGACAACTTCTGACGAAAACACCAACATGACCCCCAGTACACCCGGTCAGATTATTTTTGCACAACACCTGGTTGAAGAACTTAAATCCATTGGATTAACCGAAGTTGAGCTCGACACAAACGGTTACGTAATGGCTACTTTAGAAGCCAATACCGATAAAGTAATTCCGACAATTGGTTTTATTTCGCACATGGATACCAGTCCTGATATGTCCGGTAAAAACCCAAAACCACGCATTGTAAGCAAGTATGACGGGGAAGATATCTTGTTGAATGCTGAAAAAGGAATTGTGTTCGAAACAAAAACGTATCCCGAAATTCTTCAATATAAAGGTCAGGATATCATTGTAACCGATGGTACCACCCTGCTTGGTGCGGATGATAAAGCCGGTCTGGCAGAAATCATGACGGCTATGGAATACCTGATTGCTCATCCCGAAATTAAACACGGCAAAATACGCGTGGCTTTCACACCCGACGAAGAAATCGGTCAGGGAGCTGATCATTTCGACGTGGCAAAATTCAATGCCGAATGGGCTTACACCATGGATGGTGGCGAAATTGGAGAACTCGAATATGAAAACTTCAACGCTGCCGGTGCCAAAGTTCATTTCAATGGTCTAAACGTGCATCCGGGTTATGCATATCATAAAATGATTAATTCCATGCGCATTGCTCAGGAATTCGTGAGCATGTTGCCACGTTGGGAAACACCCGAACACACACAAGATTACGAAGGATTTTATCATTTGACCAATGTAGTGGGAACAGTAGAAAAATCAACGCTGAGCTATATTATTCGAGATCATGACAGGGATCGTTTCGAACGTCGCAAAAAAGAAATGCAGCATCTGGTAAACAAAGTAAATGCTGAATTCGGAAAAGGTACAGCCGAACTGGAACTGAAAGATCAGTACTACAATATGCGTGAGATGGTTGAACCGGTGATGCACATTGTCGATTTGGCTTTCGAAGCTATG
>JBBRTR010000188.1:0-4984 GCA_038244215.1 Bacteroidales bacterium | reverse complement strand
TACCGTTGGTTCATTATTGTCGTGGCTTGTGTTTATACCTTTGGTGAATGAAATTGGCGGTTTATCTGCAACTTTAAGCGGTGGAATAAATCCTTTTGCTGCCATGTCAGCAGAAGAAATATTCAAATTCTATGTCAGACCCATTGGTATTGGAGCTATTGCAATGGCCGGAATCATTGGTATAATCAAATCATCTGGAGTAATCGGCGGCGCATTCAAATTAGCTTTTGGAATGGGCTCCAAAACTCATTCGGAAGCAAAAGTGGAACGAACACAAAAAGACCTGAAAATGTCATTTGTAATGTTGTTGATTTTCTTTACATTAATTGCAGTATTTGTTTTCTTGCTGATTGGCGTTAAAATCACATTATTACAGGCAGTTGTAGCTTTAGTCACCATACTTATTATTTCATTCCTGTTTACCACGGTTGCTGCCAATGCCATTGCAATCGTTGGTTCGAATCCTGTTTCAGGGATGACATTGATGACCTTGATACTCTCTTCAGTTGTTCTGGTTTCAGTCGGACTGAAAGGTTGGCAGGGAATGGTTAGTTCATTAATTATCGGTGGAATTGTGTGTACAGCTTTATCCATGGCAGGAGGTTTTATTACCGACCTGAAAGTTGGTTATTGGCTGGGTACAACTCCTGCAAAACAGCAAACCTATAAGTTTTTGGGAACACTGGTTTCTGCTGCTACGGTAGGAATTGTGATATTTATTCTGAATCAGGCCTACGGTTTTGTTCAGACTCCTCAGCATCCACAACCCATGACAGCACCACAGGCAAATGCTATGGCTGCCATTATCGAACCACTTATGTCGGGTTCAGGTGTGAGTTGGGTTTTATTGGGAATTGGTGCAGTCATCTCCGTTTTGATTAATTGGCTTGGCATATCACCACTGGCTTTTGCTTTGGGAATGTTCATTCCGCTACCATTGAATACACCTCTTGTTGTGGGTGGTTTGTTAAATCATTGGTTCTCGAAAAGTACAAAGAATGAAAAACTGAACAATGCAAGGTTGCAGCGTGGAATTCTTATTTCGTCGGGGTTTATAGCCGGAGCAGCCTTATTTGGCGTGATTGGTGCGTTTGTTATCTTCTTTACCGGTAATGGCGAAGTTTTAAATCTGAATGTTTGGAAAGATCCTTCCGGTACCGGAGCACAAATAGCCGCATTGGTTGCTTTTATTGCTTTAATAGCTTACTTTGTATGGGAATCATTTAGAGCTAAAGAAGAAGATTAAGTGATTGATTTGTAATTTATTATATAAAAAAGCGCGAACCAGTTCAACAGATTCGCGCTTTTTAATAATTATGTTCAGCTAATCCTATTATAGGACTTTTATATGATTGATTATAATCGTTAATAATTATAAATTATTTTCCGATACAAAACTTTCCAAATATATTTCCAAGTATTTCATCGTTGGATATTTGTCCGGTGATTTCACCTAAATGATGCATGCAATCCCGTATGTCCTGCGAAAGAAAATCTCCTGAAATTTCTGAATCCAGTCCATCAATAACACGACTTATTGCTGCATGTGCGTTTTTGAGGGATTCAAAATGGCGTATATTACTTACCACTACATCGCCTGAATGGATTTCAGGGAGTTGGGCAGCATCAACCAGCGCCTTTTTAAGTCCTTCAGTATTCGTTCGATCCTTTGCAGAGATATAAATCCGTTCTCCTTCAAACTGTTCAAAAAGTTGAGAAAGAATTTCACGTTCATCTTCTGCAATTTTATCAATTTTATTAAAAACAAGAATCACTTTTTTACCAACAGAACGACTTGAAATACGGTCGGTAAGCCATTCAATGTGTTCGCTGAGTTGCGTACAATCGATAATCCAAAGTACAATCGAAGCTTGCTCAATTTTTTGATAGGTTCGCTCGATTCCCATGCTTTCAATTTTATCTTTTGTATCGCGAATTCCGGCTGTATCAATAAATCGGAAAGTTATTCCTCTGATATTCACCGAATCTTCAATGCTATCTCTTGTTGTACCATGAATTTCAGAAACAATAGCTTTTTCTTCATTTAAAAGCACATTCAGTAATGTTGATTTCCCAACATTGGTTTCTCCAACCAAAGCAACCGGAATTCCGTTTTTGAGGGCATTTCCCACTTTGAATGAATCCGAAAGTTTGAAAATCACTTGCTCTATGGTTGTTGCCAATGATTTTAGTTCCTCACGGTTTGCAAATTCTACATCTTCTTCATTGAAATCGAGTTCAAGCTCAACAAGTGAAACAAAATCAAGTAATTGAGTACGAAGCTTCTGTAATTCGCTTGAAAATCCACCACGCATTTGATTCATGGCCATGCGATGTGAAGCGGCTGAAGTAGATGCAATTAAATCGGCAACTGCTTCTGCCTGCGAAAGATCCATTTTTCCATTCAGAAAAGCACGTTGTGTGAATTCACCCGGTTTGGCCAAAATACAGCCGTTTTCCAATAATAAATGAAGAATTTCTTGTTGGACAAACTGAGAACCATGGCAAGAAATCTCAACAACATCTTCACCTGTAAACGAATGTGGATTATGAAAGACAGTCAAAAGTACGTCATCAACCGATTCACTTTTTGAATTGACAATACTTCCAAAATTGACAGTATAGGCAGCCTGTTGAAGTAGTAAGTTTGATTCCTTTTTGGGAATGAAAATAGAGTTGCAACTTTTCAGCGCATCAGGTCCTGATACACGAATAATCGCAATTCCCCCGATTCCGGGAGGTGTTGAAATAGCAGCTATGGTGTAGGTATTCATTTTGTTGAAATTAATAAACTTTCAGGATAAACGCCATTTTCTAAAGACGACTTTTTAGAGATTATCTTAGCTGGTATTCCTCCAACTGTAACATTATCAGGTATATCAGAGTTCACAACAGCATTAGCACCGATTGCCACATTATTTCCAATTTTAATTCCACCGAAAATTTTTGCTCCCGGCCCGATATAAACATTGTTCCCAATAGTTGGTGTTCCGTCATATTCGCCGATTGAAGTTGAAGGATGAATCCGACAGTTTTCACCAACTTTTGCTTTTGGACTGACCACAATAGTTCCATAATGTACAATACATAATCCAGCACCAAAAACATTTTTTGGAATAGAAAAGCCTAGTCTCACAGCAAGTTGATGATTCAAAAATTCAAGAAATAGTAGTTGAATCCTTTGAAATATATTTTTACCCTGAATATTATTTAGATATTCGATTTTGCGCAAACGTAATTGAAAACGAACAGTATCCATCCAAAAATAATTATAGAACGAAAATTTATTCAGCTCATAAGCTGCCAAATCACGTTTAATGTAGTATTGATAGGAGGCTTTGTCCGTAATCATTTCTTGAATTGATAGTATTAAATTCTATCCAGAACAGTTATAACCAGATTCTCAATATATTGTTTATAATCAGTATTTGCAGCTTCTGCGCGGCGGTTGGCAATTATGCAGCAAACAGTCATCGCTTTGTGTCCCATCAGTTTTGAAAGTCCGGCAATAGCAGAACCTTCCATTTCATAATTAGTGATTTTATATTTGCCGTAACGGAAGCTTTCAATTTTATCATTTAGTTGCATGTCTGCCAAATCGATGCGCAATACTCTGCCTTGCGGTCCGTAAAATCCGTTTGCTGAAATAGTTACGCCACGTAACATATCATTTTGTCCAATCCGGTTTACTAATTCTTCATCTGCAGCAACTACATAGGGAGCAGCCAGTTGTGGATTCCAAACTAAATGTTTTTTCATTGCTTCTTCAAACGGAAGATCACTTACCGAATCACGACCGGCATAAAAATTCAACATGCCATCGAAACCAATTGATTTTTCGGAAATCAAAAAACTTCCAAGCGGAATTTCCGGTTGCATACCACCTGATGTGCCGATTCGAATGATTGTAAGTTGTCTGAAATTTGGTTTTTCGGTTCGTGTTTCAAAATCGATATTGGATAAAGCATCCAATTCGTTCATAACAATATCAATATTATCAGTGCCTATTCCGGTGGAGACCACTGAAATACGTTTTCCTTTGTAACTACCGGTAATTGTATTAAATTCCCTGCTTGAAACCGAACATTCCCTGGAGTCAAAGTAAGCGGCAACTAATTCAACTCGACCCGGATCACCAACTAAAATGACATTGTCGGCAAGCTGTTCAGGTTTCAAGTGTAAATGGAAAATACTTCCATCACTGTTAATGATTAATTCGGAAGGTGGGAAATGTTTCATAATAATCTATTTATTAAAATATAATTGTACATGGTGGAAAAACCACAAATATACTCTTTTTTTAATTTATAATCCCAAAACCTAAAGTAAAAGAGAGTAAATTTTTAGAGAATAGAGAATTGTATAAGATTGAATAAAAAAAGGAAAGGAATTACTCGATTTTAAATTGAAAATTTCAATTTAAATCAGTTCATCAATGCATTTTTTGACGAACTCGAATTTAGAATAATCGGGATGAACCTGCTTTTGATTCCAGAAAATCAAGTCTATATCAATTGGAATCAGCCCTTTTTGCTTGCTTTCAGGAGTCCGTCCTAAATCAGTTTCGATTTGTTTGAAAATAGATATAGTTTCATCTGCGGTATCAGGTGACAATATCTTCAGTGCCATATTCAGAAAGTCTTCTTTGTAATTTTCACCTACAGGTTTGGTAACAATCAATGAACTTTGCGAAACCAGGTCAAATGATTCACATAATTTTTCTATTACAAGATCTAAGTTTTCTTCCGGGTTCAAATTACTTCCCAACATGATTAGAGCAGTATTCATAAAAAATAAGATTAATGTTAATGGAATAAAATAAGTCGGTAATTTATACCATGATAACAAAAAAAGCCGAAGAGTTGTTCTTCGGCTTTTTTAGAAGTATAATTTTTTAATATCGATAATCTTTTAATTGTTCCTGAAGTCTTTTTCTTGCTAAAAAAATTCTGCTTTTAACGGTTCCGATTGGTAAATTCATATG
>JBBRTR010000187.1:0-5049 GCA_038244215.1 Bacteroidales bacterium | reverse complement strand
CCCGAATTTATTGTCTCATAGCTCTATCAATGCTTCGTTTGTCTTCTTTTTCTTTCAATGATTGTCGTTTGTCATAGGTTTTTTTACCACGCGCCATTCCTATCTCTAGTTTTGCCAATCCTTTTTCATTGATAAAAAGTTTTGTCGGAACAATGGTAAAACCGGTTTCTTTAGTTCCGCGCACCAGTTTATTGAGTTCTTTTTTATTCAATAATAATTTTCGGTCACGTTTTACTTCATGATTATTGTAGGTACCGAAAAAATAGGTTGCAATATGCATATTCCTGATCCACAATTCATTATTAATGAAAGTGCAATAGGTATCTGATAAGCCTGCTTTACCATCGCGAATGGATTTTATCTCTGTTCCGAAAAGCTGGATTCCAGCAACAAAGCGATCCATGATTTCATAATCGAAAGTGGCTCGCTTATTACGGATTAATATGTTTGATTTTTTAAACATGATATTGAACAAAAGTGCATGTCTGCTGTTTTTCAAAGAACAAAAGTACACATATTTTTTTATAAACTAAATTTAGTGTACTCTAAAAAATGTTCAAACTCCGGGTTTCAACCCCTAAATTCGTATCGTTTTTATTTTCTGATTATTTTTTCGTTACTTTGTTCTTTATTCTAACTTAATTTTTAATACACATGGAAAAGAAATTAAAACGATCCAGAAATCAGCAATTGGCAGGTGTTTGTGCCGGCATTGCTGAGTATTTTGGTTGGGACATAACGTTGGTTCGGGTTATCTACGCGTTATTAACCATCTCTACAGTGGGATTTCCCGGTTTAGTTTTGTATCTCATTTTGTGGATGATCATGCCTTTGGCTGATTTTGAATAAAAAAATATCTATTGTCATTGTTCTTCCGTTTTTATAATTTGCACCGGAAATAGTTTTAAATCAGAATTTTAACCTGATTATTTAAATTGTGTCTTTTAAACTTACTTCTCCATATCGTCCCACAGGTGATCAACCTGAAGCAATCAAACAATTAGTCGAAGGCTTGAATGCGGATATTCCTTTTCAAACCCTGCTTGGCGTTACCGGTTCCGGAAAAACCTTTTCAATTGCCAATGTTATTCAGCAAGTTCAACGCCCGACTTTGATATTGAGCCATAATAAAACGCTTGCTGCTCAGTTATATAGCGAATTCAAATCGTTCTTTCCTGAAAATGCAGTTGAATACTTCGTATCATATTATGATTATTATCAGCCGGAAGCGTATTTGCCTGTAAGTGATATCTACATTGAAAAAGATTTATCAATTAATCAGGAAATTGAAAAACTTCGACTTTCCACAACTTCTTCACTTTTGTCGGGTAGGAGGGATGTGATCGTTGTTTCATCGGTATCTTGCTTGTATGGAATTGGAAATCCGGAGGATTTTACCAGCAATCTGATTGAAATCCATCGCGGACAAAAGCTTGTCAGGAATGCTTTTTTACGCTCGCTGGTCGATAGTATATACACTCGCAATGAAATTGAACTGAATCGTGGCAATTTCCGTGTAAAAGGTGATACGGTTGATATTTTCCCTGCTTATGCCGATTATATTCTGCGTGTTGTTTTCTGGGGCGACGAAATTGATGAAATTCTTACTGTCGCACCAATCAACTTTCATGAAATTGAACATTTTGATTCCTATAAAATTTATCCGGCCAGTATTTTCGTTACCACTAAAGAACGGATCAGTTCAGCTATTCAACTGATTGAGCGTGACCGTGATTTGCAAGTTCAATATTTTCACTCAATTGAAAAACCCTATGAAGCCAAACGTATTTTCGAACGGGTAAGTTATGATTTGGAAATGATAAAAGAACTCGGTTATTGCTCAGGAATTGAAAATTATTCACGTTATTTTGATGGTCGCTCACCGGGAAGTCGCCCGTTTTGTCTGCTCGATTATTTTCCAAAAGATTATTTGATGGTAATTGATGAAAGTCATGTTACCATTCCGCAAATCCGTGCCATGTATGGCGGTGATGCAGCCCGAAAAGTAAATCTGGTGGATTACGGTTTCCGTTTACCGGCAGCAAAAGACAATCGTCCGTTGAAGTTTGAAGAATTTGATGTTCTGAACCCGCAAACTATTTATGTAAGTGCTACTCCTGCTGATTTTGAATTGGCTAAATGCGAAGGAATTGTTGTCGATCAGTTAATTCGTCCAACCGGATTACTCGATCCGATTATTGATGTCCGGCCAAGTTTGAATCAGATTGATGATTTGCTTGAAGAAATAACTATTCGTACCGAAAAAGATGAAAGAACGCTTGTGACAACGCTTACAAAACGCATGGCGGAGGAACTTACCGATTATTTGGCTAAAATGGGTGTGCGGTGTAATTATATTCACTCTGATGTGGATACACTCGATCGGGTTAAGATTCTGGAAGATTTACGTGCCGGCATCTATGATGTTTTAGTGGGTGTAAATTTGTTGCGTGAAGGACTTGATTTGCCGGAAGTTTCATTGGTTGCTATTTTGGATGCAGATAAAGAAGGATTTTTGCGTTCGCACCGTTCACTGACTCAAACTGCCGGTCGTGCTGCACGAAATCTGAATGGACGAGTCATCATGTATGCCGATAAAATGACTGACAGTATGGCAAAAACCATTTCAGAAACCAATCGCCGACGTGAAAAGCAGTTGGCTTATAACGCTGAACATGGAATTACTCCAACGCAGATTTTTAAAGGAGAACGAAACTCATTCAGTAAAGTTGATCCGAATGCATATATCGAACCGGAATTGAGAGGTGCTATCGCAGCTGATCCTGTGGTTCAATATATGACTAAACCTGCTATGGAAAAAGCAGTTGCCAAAACACGAAAAGCCATGCAGGAAGCTGCCAAAAAGCTCGACTTTCTGGAAGCTGCGCAACTACGGGATGAATTGATTAAACTGGAAGATTTATTGAAATCTAAGTAGTTATACTTTACCAAATTTAAAAAAAATCTATTCATTTTGATCCTCAACCCTCGATTAATAGGCTTTAAAGTGGAATTAGAAGACGATTTACAGATTTTAGATTTATATAAATTGTGTCTTAAAGCCCCCATTTGGGGGTTTGGGGGTCGAAACTTAATATTATTGAAAACGAAGTAAGAACATTCATTTGGAATAGTTGACTGGAACTCAGATACAATCGAGTATAATTCAAGTTCGAAGAGTACTTCTGCCGTAAAATCTTCAAAACTTTTATTGAGCGTTAAGCGTTGATTGTTTAAATTTCCAACTCTGTTTATCTGAAAAATGAAAATAATTCAATCTTCAAACACTAATTATCGAAATGAGATTATAGCTTTGTATATAGAAGCTTTTTCAACCGGATTATCAAGAGAACACATCGATTTAGAAGAATTAACCCAGTATGTTGATTTTATTTTTGAAAAAGGATACATATTGCTTGCAATTGAAAATCAAGAATTTATTGGCACAATTTGGGTTTACCCACTGAGTTTTGAGAAAGAATTCCCAACAAATATTCTAGAAAATCTAAATATTGCCAACTGTTTGTACATCTCAGAAATGATAGTAGCCGGAAAGTTTCGTGGTCAGGGAATTGGAAAACTCTTACTGCAAAGTTTTTTCGATACAGTTGATAAAACGAAATATTCTGATACAATTATCCGTGTTTGGAAAGAGAATATTCCTGCTTTACGACTTTATGAGAAAATAGGTTTTAAACCAATTGCAACTATCTTTCAAACAAAAAGAATACCTGAAAAGAATGAGTTTTTCGTTATGGAAAAAATATATTTACATATAAAATTAGACTAACAATGCATGATTTATTGACAAAGACAATTAATTTGCGAACGGGCAAAACCGAAGAAAAACGAAATGAAATTTTAAATTATTTTCTGAAGACCTGGGAAATTGACGAAAAACTTTATACACAACTAAAATCGGACGAAGTATTTTACCATCGAGGCGATCCATTGCGTCATGTGTTGATTTTTTATTTGGGACACACGGCAGTTTTCTACATCAATAAACTTTTTCTGGCAAAAATTATCGATATCCGAATTAATCCTGAATTTGAATCCATTTTTGCGATTGGTGTTGATGAAATGAGTTGGGACGATTTGAATGAAAAACATTATAACTGGCCAACTGTGGCTGAAGTCAGAGAATATCGTGACAAAGCCAAGCAATTGATTATTAACGTAATTCAGAATTCTCCACTAAATTTGCCTATAAAATGGGAAGATCCGTTTTGGATTATACTAATGGGCATCGAACATGAACGTATTCACCTCGAAACGTCTTCGGTATTAATACGCCAACTTCCACTGAATGAAGTTGTTTCCAGCTTATTTGGAAAAATTTGTGACGAAAGAGGAATCGCTCCCAAAAATGAATTTCTGCCTGTTTCGGGTGCCGAAATGAAACTTGGTAAAGCTTTCGATCATCCACTTTACGGCTGGGACAATGAATATGGAAACTACAGCGAGAAAGTAGTGGATTTCAAAACAACAAAGTATTTGATTTCGAATGCCGAGTTTCTTGAATTCATAAAGGACAATGGATATTGTACTAAAGAATATTGGACTGAAGAAGGCTGGAACTGGCGTAATTTCAAGCAAGCTGAAATGCCTCTTTTTTGGAGAAAAAAGGAAGACAGTTTCAGCTTACGACTGGTAGCAGAAGAAATTGAAATGCCCTGGAACTGGCCGGTGGAAGTAAATTATCTCGAAGCAAAGGCCTATTGTAATTGGAAAACTGCACATGAAGGTGAAACTTTCCGTTTGCCAACCGAAGCGGAATACCTGCGATTGTGTCAGGTTTGTAAGGTGCCGGATGAATTGGAATGGGAAACTGCTCCCGGAAATATCAACCTGGAACATTTTGCATCACCTTGCCCGGTTGATAAATTCCAAAATGGTGATTTCTATGATGTTATTGGGAATGTGTGGCAATGGACAGAAACTCCAATAACCGGTTATGCAGGCTTTAAAGTACATCCTTTATACGATGATTTTACAACTCCAACTTTTGATGGTCAGCATAATTTGATAAAAGGCGGTTCGTGGATT
>JBBRTR010000186.1:0-5057 GCA_038244215.1 Bacteroidales bacterium | reverse complement strand
TACGATGCACCTGTTACAAATGCAATTTTTCCTGTTAAATCAAATGGGTTCATATTTCTTTAGAGTTTATAAAGTTTATAAAGTTTGAAAGTTTGAAAGTTTGAAAGTTTGAAAAGTTTGAAAGCTATAGAATTGAAAGTTTATAAAGTGCTATTAAGCTGTATATTAGCTTTATAGCTTTATGGACTTTATAACTTTATGAACTTTGAACTATCTCAGTTC
The DNA here is from genome assembly GCA_038244215.1 of Bacteroidales bacterium. GTDB lineage: Bacteria > Bacteroidota > Bacteroidia > Bacteroidales > Paludibacteraceae > Paludibacter. The sequence continues at coordinate 4,835 of JBBRTR010000186.1, read as the reverse complement.
TGTGTTTTTATAAAAATCCTGATCACCATAATCCAGATTTTCGCCTGCCATGCCCCAGATAAATGTATAATTGCTTGTGGCTGCTGCCGAATGAATGGACCATTGAGGAGAAATTACTGCCTGATCGCCTTTCATCCATATATGACGTGTTTCGGTTGCTTCGCCCATAAAGTGACAAACGGCATTTTCTTCGGGCACTTCGAAATAAAAATAAGCTTCCATTCGGCGACTGTGAGTATGAGCCGGCATGGTATTCCAAACACTCCCAGGAGCGAGTTCAGTCATTCCCATTTGAAGTTGACAAGTTTCAAGCACTTGACTAACAAGCATTTTGTTGATATTACGGTGGTTTGAACCTTCGAGCGAACCTAATTCCATAACCAGTGCATCTGCTTTAGTAACCTTTTTATCAGGAAACGTTTTGTGAGCAGGAGCAGAGTTAAAATAAAATTTGGCAGGATTTGCAGCATCAACACTTTCGAAAGTGACATTTCGTTCACCTGCACCCAAATAAAGTGCTTCTTTATAACCAAGCTCGAAAACTTTTCCATCTACAGTTATTTTTCCAGCGCCACCCACATTGAAAGTGCCGAATTCACGACGTGATAGAAAGAATTTTGCTTTTAATGGATCGATTGCATCAAGTGTAAGTGTTTCTTTTACAGGCATTGCACCACCTACAACCAAACGGTCGTATAGCGAATATACCATATTTACCTCGTTGGAAACAAAAAGTGTTTCCACCAAAAATTCCTTACGTAAACGAGCTGTGTCATACTTTTTGGCATCTTCTGGGTGTGAAGCATACCTAATCTCATAGTTTGTCTTCATGTTCTTATGTGTTAAATTTGTTGTTGTCAATTATATTTACAAAAGTACAATAATTTTTTTAATTGGTCAACCAATTAAAGTGATTATAGAAATAATTAATATATTTTGCAATATCATTTTATTATCCATTGCAAAGATACCAATTAATTAAATAAGTGGTATACCAATATTGTTCATAAATAGGTTGAATTTGTCCAAAAATTGACAGAAATGGGAGAGAAAATCAATTTAGATCATTTTAACTGAAACAAAATTGCTAAATTTACGGAAACACTCACATTATTGGAAGTGTCAAAATAATCCTTTTTGTTATTAGAATAAATATCACTTAGACTGTAACTAGCTCGTGTATCGAGCTGGATAACAATTGGTTTAATCTTGAAAAGTAAACCTAATCCGGTACAAATTCCGTAGTCAAACGGATTTTGAATTTTTGTGGTATGCTGAACTTCTGTAGAACCAACCGCATTATCGACCAAAACATTTTCGGAAATTAGATAACTTATTTTCGGACCGATATTAAAGAAAAAACGGGTTTTGTTTCCAACGTAAAAATGAGTCATAAAAGGCAGTTCGATATAATTCAATTGTCGTGCATACAAATCGCCCGATTCATTCCAACCACGTTGCGAATAGTTAAGCTCTGCCTGAAAACCGACATATTTATCCGAAATAAATCTGAAAACAACACCCCCGTTATATCCCTGCAAATAAGTTTGGCCCACTGTTGGTTTAAACGTAACCATCGAACCTGTTGCACCAAAAGTACCACCAATGTAGATCTCAGGATGTTCTGGATTCTGTGCGACAATGGATAACGAACAAATCAAAACCGCTATAAAAAGTAGTTTACGCATATCGAAAAGATTTATTCGGATTTGTCTTCGCCGATGTATAATTACTGATTAATAAAACCTGAACCCCTGGAAATTCGTTCAAAAACGGGCTGTGACTGCAACCATTCAGATGAATTGGAAGTTTCCATTTTATCTGTAAATTTAACGCCGTAACGGTTTATACTATTAATAAAATAATTCGTCAGGTCATAACCCAATAAATCAAACCGTGGTACATCGGTACTAGCTTGACGTTTGAAATATTGTGAAAATTTTCCATTAAAAATACTGAGTTTTTCAGAATTGATTTTCGAATCAAAAGGGCAGATATATATACTCTGTGAAAGCTTATTGTCCTGATTTATCCAACTGTATTGTTCGAACAAAATAATCTTGTACTCTTTTTCTTTTATTTTTAAGGCTGATAAATAAGGACTTATAAATGCATACTTATCCGTGTTGAAAATAACCAGATTTTTTTCTCCGCGTTTCAGACCTGTCGATAAATCAACATTGTCTGCAGAAGTCAGATTGATTTGAGAAAAACTTTTTCGTGTACGAACCAATTCAGCCTTCAGTTTTTCCGCCCAGATTTTTCCTGCATCAAAATCACTCATCTCTTGTAAATTAGCAAATACTACGTGATAATTTTTTAGTTTGTCTGATAATAATTCTGTAGAAAGTTTAATTGCAGCTTCATTTCCGGGATTAAACTGAAACAAATATGGATTTGTTTCAATATCGGGAATCTTCGACGTAAATGGTATCAGCGTATTTATTTTGTTTTCACGAGCAAAATCTCCGATGATCCCGACCTGATTGCTGAAAGCAGGCCCAATAATTAGGTTCATGGTTTTGATTTCTGGATTATTCAGAATCTGAGTAATCTTTTCTTCTGAATTTTCCGTATCGTAAGCGTATATTTCAAGTGAAATACTTTTTTTCTTTGCTTCTTGAATGGCTATCAAAGAACCACCGTAAAAGTCGAGAAAACGTTCGGTACTTGCGTCGGGTTTGGTTTGATCCAGCATAAAAGGTAAGAGGTAAGCAATCCGGATGGTTTTATTTGTTTCGGGAATAAGTTCCTGATTGTTGGTAATCGGACTGACTTTTAGTTCTGATTTTTCTGTTTTATTCAGGTTTTCTTTTGTGTTGGGACTAGATTTAACTGGGATTTTTAACTCTTCCCCCAAAGTAATATGATCAGCAGAGCCCGGATTCAATTGAATGACATCCATCATGTTGACATTGTATTTATTACTAATAGAATAAAGAGTTTCTCCTTGCTGAACAACATGAATGACTAAATTTGTGTTATTGATATCCTGTTTTTGTTTGGAAGTAATGGGTTTATTTGTATTGTTTGTTGTGTTATCAACCGGTTTCAAAGTGTCTTTTTTTATAATCGGGATACGTAGAATCATTCCTTCTCGTAATCCTTTTATAATTTCAGGATTTAGCTTTTTAATATCATCCTGACTGACATCATATTTACGGCTTATAGCAAAAAGAGTCTGTTTTTTTTCAACTTTATACTCGATAAATTTCTGTTCCTGAGGTTTTTCAACCACTTTTTGAATTTGTTTCGGCTTTTCACCACTGATCGGAATTAAAATTTCCTGACCAACTTTTAATCCATCTTCGATTTGTGGATTGGCACTGTTAATTTCTGCTTGCGAAACTTCGAAACGACGGCTTATGGCGTACATTCCTTCATGCGGTTGAACGGTATAAATATAATATTCAACTCCTTTGACCTTTTTTGTGGGATATGTGTCGGTTTGTGCGACAAGTGAAAGGGAAAGCAGGAAAAATCCTGTGAGCATCAAACCAAATAACTGTTTTCTCATAATGTGATTGCTATGAATTGATTTAGTGTTTCAATGACAAAAGTACAAAAAATATACCTTAACAAGTAAATCGTCGTAATAAATCACAGTTTTTTTTGTTATTGATAAGAAAGATGTACATTTGCATACGCTTACTGAAATTAACGCTCCAATTATCATTTATTGTAAACAGCCCATCGTACTTATGAATTTGAAGCTTTGCACACTAAAAAAAAATATCATCTTACTAAGTTTTTGTCTGTTGGCTTTTGGGATTCAGTCTCAGATAACTGCAACGGGAAAATATCTCAGGTTTGATGAAAAGGCCGGCTCTGATACAGTTACAGTATTTATGTTTAACAACATAACAATAGATACTCAGATAAGTTTTACCGGAAACGGAACTGTTTTCAATTGGTATAAATACAGTGACCTTAACAATTCAATTAGTAACCAACCATCTTTATTGCCAGATGATGCAACTGGTTATGTTCTTGAAGTTGACGGAAAACGAACATACATTTGGGTGTTGGATTATAAAAATTATCTACCGGTTTATAATTCGATTGGAGCAGAAAACAATCCTTCCAATCAGTGTGAAAATCTGAATGTACTTTTGAATGCTAATATTCCTCCGTTGACGTATAAGTATTTTTCTGGAACTTCAGGTCAATTGCCAAGAGATTTTACTGTAGCCTATAAAACCCTGAAATGGGATGGATCGGCATGGGCAAATCAGGATACAACTGCAGTAGTAACCATGCCCATAACGCAAATTTCCATTTCTGCACCGCTTAAAAATACTACTTTTTCAATTACCGGTGATCAATATGCTGCCGATTTGGGTGTAACTCCTGAAATTTTTACCGGACCGGAATATTCAGCAGTTGCTGTAAAATTCCATCTGACTACTGCTGTTACAACTCGTACTGAAAAGAATGAAGATATGCGTCCTTCAACTGCTCAGCCTATTAATTATTCAGCGCCCATCGATGTTCAGTTTCTGAGTAATGCCAATGAACCGGTTACACAATTCTACAAATGGGAGATATTTAAGGGAACGGAATTCATTATCAGCCGAACCGATAAAGACCAGCGTTTTACTTTTACTGATGCCGGAGTATACAAAGTAAGATTGAAAGTTAGTAATTCCACTTGTTCATATACTGATTCCATTGAAGTAACTACAACTTTATCTGCTATATATGCACCCAACGTGTTTACACCAAATGGTGATGGAAACAACGATGAATTCCGGGTTGCTTATAAATCGATTATCAGTTTTGATTGCTGGGTGTTTAACCGCTGGGGACGACTAGTTTATCATTGGAACGATCCT
>JBBRTR010000185.1:0-5073 GCA_038244215.1 Bacteroidales bacterium | reverse complement strand
GAACTTACGAATGAAGCTCAAGAATATCAGTTTTATACCGATTTGTTGCGTTCTAACTGCCGTGTGACCAATCAACCCGACTGGGGCGATTTGTTTGTAAAAATCCTATCCAATCATATTATCGATCTGAGTTCGGTTATTGAATATCTCGTTTCGTTCCGTAAAGAAAATCATTTTCACGAAGAAGTGGTCGAAATGATTTACAAACGGTTCAATGATTCTTTTAAACCCGAAAAGCTGATGGTTGCTGCCATGTACACCCGCCGTGGTGGAATTGACATCAACCCGATACGTGCTTCTCATCCTGATTTGATTGATGAGACGCTCGTTAATTCAAAACTGAGAGTGAAAAAGACGTTGAGGCAATAAAGAGTTTGAAGAGTTTAAAAAAGTTTGAAAGGTTTGAAAGGTTTGAAAGGTTTGAAGAGTTTGAATGGTTTGAAAAGTTTGAAGAGTTTGAACTTTATAAACTTTATAAACTACATCTTCTATTTGCAGAAACCAAAAAAGGATGTATCTTTGCACTCGCAATAAACACTTGCGGCTGTGGCGTAATTGGTAGCCGCGCCAGACTTAGGATCTGGTACCGAGAGGTGTGTGGGTTCGAGTCCCTTCAGCCGCACTGAAAATGCGAATCGATTCATTTCGATTCGCATTATTTTTTCCAGGCATTTCGTAATCTATCTCATTTAGTATCAATTGGATTTTCACAGTGATATCGCTTATAAATCTTTCGCTTTCACTCGTCCGAAGCGCAATGCTTTCAACATCCAATCACTCAATGGTTTTTCAGGATTTTGCTTTTGAAGATTAATATAAATACCCAGTTTTTTGATTAAAGGGATTTTTCCTGTTTCTACAAATTCAATGAGCGTGCCGTCTGGATCTTCAATATAGGTGAACTGACCCGAGGCTTCGCCCATATCAAAATCACCTTTTACCGAACTGTCAACCGTAAATGGATAACCCATGCCTTTACATTTAGCTTCAAGAGCTTTCATATTTCGCACATCAAAACAGATCTGAATGAACCCGGGATCGCCCCAAAAGCGGTTTTCGTATATTTTACGCGGTTCACGTTCCAGCGCTTGAACCAATTCGATAGTCGACCGTCCGAACAACCTGCTGAAACTACCTTTCCGTACTTTAGAATGTGTAAGTAACATTCGCCGAAAACTTTGTTTTCCTGATTTTAAACCGGCAATATCTTCGAAATTACCACTTACATCAACCAATATTTTATCATAGCCTAAAATATCCTGATAAACTGATAATGCTTTTTCAATATCCGACACGGCAATTATTGCACCTACCGGTCCACCGGAAGAACGCTTTTCGTCACGAAAAATAGTTTCATCATGTACAATCTGAAACACATTTCCGAATGGATCTTCCATGTAAAAGGTATCAGTACCATCAATATATTTTTCAAGCTTCCCTAATATTTTTACATCGCCTTTTCCTGATAATTCCTGAAAAGTTTGTTTCACATTCCTGCTTTTCATTTTGACAACACAAACTCCCAAATCACCAAATTGAATTTCAAATACGGGTTTTTGTGGTTTTCGTTCAGAATATTGCCAAATCTCGAAGCCACTGCCACCTTGCATATTAATCACAATTGCGGCGTGGCGTTTCTGAGGTTGGTTGCCGGTATAAGGTAACATCAGCTCTGCAACCGTATCATCTTCCAGAATTTTGACATCCATATTGAATGTGTCAATATAAAATTTCCAGGCAGTTCTGAAATCTTCCACACCGATTCCAAGCTGTTGAATTCCGCTGATAATGTATTTTTCCATTGTTATGTCGGATTTATTTTACGTGCCAATTTTCGTGCAAGAGACGGAACAAACCGTTTCAGATAAACCATAATCAATTCTTTGCCACCGACAAAGACTTCCGGTTTTTGTTTATAAATACCTTCTACAATTTTTTTAGCAGCCTTTTCGACAGACATTCCACCGGCTTGATTTGCATCCAATCTGCCATGTTTTTTCCCATCAGCATCCAATGCATTGAGTGAAATATTAGTTCGGATAAATCCGGGAGTAATTAATACGACGCGGATATTTTTATTGTAATATTCGGCCTGAAGTGTTTCAAAAAATCCATACAAAGCGTGTTTGGAAGCACTGTAGGCAGAGCGTAACGGGAATCCGAATTTACCTGCAATGCTTGAAGTGACGGCAATAGTTCCTCCGTTTTGTTTTATCATTTCCGGCAAAACCAGTTTAGTAATTCTTATCGGAGCGAAATAATTAATTTCCATTATTTTTCGATCCACTTCAAACGAAGTATCTCCTGTGAGACCACGCTGACTGATTCCGGCATTATTGAATAAAATATCGATAGCACCGAAACAACTGAATGCGTCGTCGACCAATGCGGGAATTCCATCATTATTAGATAAATCGAAAGGAAGAATTTTACATTCTGCCCCTAAATCCACACATTTTTGTTGAACAAGTTTAAGTGCTTCAACCCGTGTCCCCGTGAGAATAAGTTTAGCCTTTTTACCTGCAAAAATGTAGGCACAGGCTTCACCAATTCCAGATGAAGCTCCAGTAATCCAAACGGTTTTTGATTCGAATCCGATCATTATGTATCGTTCTGAAATTTGATTCAATGTCATTTAGTCAAGACCTCTCCCCAGCCCTCTCCCAAGGAGAGGGGGCTAAATTACAACCGAATACATGATTTTTGCATGAAAAGTATTTCTAAAATAGTAGTAATCCGAGTCCCTCTCCCAAGGAGAGAGATATTGAGAGAGGTCAAATTCTATTATTAAACTTATTTAATTTTCAATGGCATCCCACAACTGTTTCCGGTATGAATCCATCGTATGTGGTGTACATTGCTCCACATTATCGACATTTTTAGTCGTGTAAATCATTTCGTTTACAAATTCTGGTGTGCGACTAACTCCTTCTCCCACGTTCAACAAAACGGTTTCTGCGTTTTTAATCAATCCTTTTTTCAATGATTCGAAAAAACCGGCGATGCAAACCGCTGACGCAGGACCTAAAATCACTTTACTTTCGTAAGCAATCAATCGGGCAAAATCGGCAATTTTATTTTCATTAATCCTTACAAAATTTCCATTGACTGCTTTTACAAGTTTAGCAATAATCGGATATGTGGCCGGATGACCTGTAGCGAGAGTCGGAATAGCTGTATCAGGATTTTCGATAGTCGGAAAATCCTTTTCAAAACCTTTTGGGAAATTCTCATTTTCTGCTTTTTCCCAAGCCTGAACCATTGGGTCGCATTTATCAGGTTGAATCATGATAAAGCGTGGATTGGCAATTTCAGGATAAATGTTTCTCAGTTCACGAATGCCTTTATCAATTGCAATCGGACCGGTACCACCACTGACAGCCTGAATATAAACATCAGGTATTTTTCCCAATTGACGCATCCATTCAAAAACCATTGTTTTTTTTGCTTCCACCCGAATGGGATCGATATTTCCGTTGGACATTAAAATATGGTGACCTTGAGAATATCCTGCGGCAATTACTTTGGTTCGTGTATAATCGCCTTTGACGCGGAAAACCTGTTGACCATACGCACTGATAAATGCTTCGGATGCTTTTAATGCATTTTCGGGGAGAAAAACGGAACAATTTACTCCGGCCAGCGATAAATACGTGGCATACGATGTAGCCGTGTTTCCTGTTGAAGCCACACAATACTGATGAATGCCATATTCTTTGAAAATACTGGCAGCGAGTGAAGCCGACACATCTTTAAACGTTCCTGTTCCGCCATTCAAATCATTTCTATAAACATGAACCTGAATGTCGAGTCCGTATTGCTTTTGTGCAAATTCTTCGAGGAAGTGCCATTCAACAACCGGAATACCGCCTTCTTTGCAGGTGACAATATTATCCGAATTGATTAAGGGCAGAAATGGCAGATAATTCCAGAAACTTTCAACATTCCTTTTTATCAGTTCCTTAAATTCTTTATAATCCGTATGATACCAAACCTCCGAATGTTTGCTTCCACACACCGGACAAACCTGATTTTGCTCAAACCAAACTCCGAAGTCGGGCGTGATATGTTCACAAGTCACACATTTTAAATAATATTTTTGTTCTCCCATATCATACTATTTTCATCGTTTGCATTTCATCAGTATTGTATTTTCCGGCAAGTAAATTAGCTTTTATATGCTTGAAAGCCGAAATGGTTTCTCTCACATCTTCCAAGGTATGCGAAGCGGTAGGGATGATTCGCAGCATCAAAACGCCTTTTGGAACAACCGGATAAACCACGATGGAACAAAAAATACTGAAATTTTCTCTTAAATCAATAACGATATTGGTACCTTCAGCCACACTTCCACTGAAATAAATCGGAGTTACGGGTGATTGTGTATTGCCAATATCAAATCCATCTTCTTTCAGACCGCTTTGGAGAGCATTAGCCATTTTCCAGAGATTTTCCTTTAATTCGGGCTGAGTCTGCAAAATTTCCAGTCGTTTAAGAGCTCCGATTACCATGGGCATTGGTAGCGATTTAGCAAAAATCTGTGAACGCATATTGAATCGCAATGAATCAATAATTTCAACTTCCGAAGCAACAAAAGCTCCGATACCGGCCATACTTTTGGCAAAAGTAGAAAAGTAAATATCCACCTGATTTTGCACACCAAAATGTTCAGCCGTTCCCGCTCCGGTTTTTCCCATCGTACCAAATCCGTGTGCGTCGTCAATCAGCAAACGAAAACTGTATTTTTCCTTTAGTTTGACAATTTCGTCCAATTTTCCCAAGTCGCCGGCCATTCCAAATACACCTTCGGTAATAACAAGTACACCACCTTCTTGTTCATTGGCAAGTTTGGTAGCTCTTTCCAGTTGTTTGGCCAAATTTTCAATATCGTTGTGCGGATAAACAAAGCGTTTCCCAATATGAAGCCTCAATCCATCGAGAATACAGGCATGTGATTCAGAATCGTAAACCACCACATCTTTACGGTCGAGTAATGAATCGATGATTGAAACCATACCCTGGTAACCGAAATTCAACAAATATGCTGATTTCTTGTCGACAAATTTTGCCAGT
>JBBRTR010000184.1:0-5119 GCA_038244215.1 Bacteroidales bacterium | reverse complement strand
ATGAATAAAAACAAATTTACTTTTGAAGTAATATTTGTGAATGATGGTAGTAAAGATAAATCATGGGAAGTTATTGAAAGCCTTCAACAAAGATCTTCCAATGTGAGAGGCATAAAGTTTCGTAATAATTATGGGAAGTCACCTGCACTCTTTTGTGGATTTAAAGCTGCAAAAGGCGATGTTGTTATCACAATGGATGCTGATTTGCAGGATAGTCCGGATGAAATACCCGGATTATATTCGATGATTAAAAATGAAAATTATGATCTTGTATCGGGTTGGAAGAAAAAAAGATACGATTCAAAACTAACAAAGAATATACCTTCAAAATTATACAATGCAACTGCACGTAAAGTAACCGGTTTAAAACTTCACGATATGAATTGCGGTTTGAAAGCATACCGTAACGAAGTGGTGAAAAACATTGAAGTTTACGGCGAAATGCACCGGTATATTCCTTTTTTGGCCAAAAATGCAGGATTTTCTAATATTGGTGAAAAGGTAGTTGCACATCGTAAACGCGAATTTGGTGAAACAAAATTCGGATTGAACCGTTTTGTAAATGGGTACCTGGACTTGATAACTTTATGGTTTCTGTCAAAATTTGGCAAGAAACCAATGCATTTTTTCGGTTTGTATGGCAGTTTGATGTTTCTACTTGGTTTTTTTGCTGTGATCATTGTTGGTGCAAACAAATTAATTGCTTTGATTGAGCATGTAAAAGCACCATTGGTTACTGAGAGTCCGTATTTTTATTTATCAATGTTAGCTATGGTTTTAGGTACACAATTGTTTTTAGCAGGTTTTGTGGCTGAAATTATTGCCAGAAACTCTTCAGAAAGAAATAATTATTTGATAGAGAAGGAAATTTAGATTTTCAATTGAAAAAGGCGTGATGAAACAATTATTGATTGTAGGACTTGGTGGATTTATCGGAACAATTGCACGATTTTTAGTTTCAAAACTAAATATTTACTGGCATGTTTTGTCCATTCCCATGGGAACGCTTACTGTCAATGTGTTGGGAAGTTTAATAATTGGGTTTTTAGTGGGAATTTCACAAAAGAGTGATCTGCTAACTCCCGGAATGCGAATTTTTCTGATGGTTGGTGTTTGTGGTGGCTTCACAACATTTTCTTCCTTTTCAAACGAGAATATGATGTTAATGCAAAACGGACAATTTCTGACGGCTTTGATTTATACAAGTTTAAGTATTATACTTGGCTTTACTGCCGTGTATTTAGGATATATAATTTCAAATTTGTTATAAAATGAATACGAAAGAGAATAGTCTTTTAAAAATTTACGCAAGCAGTACAGATAAAATCGGTTTTGATTTGCTTTATGAACATTTGGTGGTTCTTGCAAAACAAAATGGAATTGCAGGTGTAACAGTTTATCGTGGAATCATGGGATTCGGGTTAAGTAACAATCAGATTGAAACTTCACGATTTTGGGAACTAACTGAGAAACTGCCGGTTGTAATTGAAATGATTGACAAAACTGAAATTCTTGAAAAATTCTACAAATCAATTGAAGAAGATTTATTGAAACTTACAAAAGGTTGTTTAGTTACCTTTCATCCGATTGAAATTAAGCTCCAGAAAACAGGTAAAAAGCGAATTGTTTAACACAATAAATAAGCTGTGACCATGATAGAAATTTTAAAAATTACGCTTCCGGCACTGTTTGTATTACTTACAGCCTATTTACTAATTGATAAATTGCTTCGAGGAGAAGAGAAGCGCAGAAGTTTTGAGATTCACAAAAACAATTTATCAACAATTACACCCATTCGACTTCGTGCGTACGAAAGACTTATTTTAGTCTTGGAACGAACAACACCCAATACCTTGATTTTGAGTGTTGCAAAACCAAAAATGACTAACCTCGAACTTCAAACCGAATTACTTGCCGGCATTCGTCAGGAATTTGGTCATAATTTATCACAGCAAATTTATGTAAGTGACGAAGTCTGGAATTACTTTCGTTCGGCTCAGGAAAGTCTTTTACGTTTAGTAAACACTTGCTCTTCAAAGTGTAATCCAATAGATTCTGCTTCAATCTTGGCCGAAATGATTATTAAAGTCTACAACGACAGCGAGAATACACCCTCTGAAATTGCTATCGAAAAATTAAAAAGCGAGGTCAGAAAGAACTTTCAGTAAAAATTAATATGTCCAAAAATAGCTCAAAGCAAATTAGTTTCCTGTTTTTATTTGTTACATTTTTAGTTGCATTCTGTTCTTGTACAGGAAATCAGGAATGCAGGGAAAACAGATATGTAATGCTGGAAGCCGGATTATATCATGTTTCCTACAATGATGTAACAAAGACTTATACCACTTCAGCTCTGAGTTTTGACAGTCTTACCGTGCAAGGTTTCGTAACTGACAGCATTACCGGTAAGGAATCAATGGTTGATTCTTTGCTATACAACAACTCCAGAAGTGTAAGCAAGATATTGTTGCCACTCAGTAAATTTTCAAATGCGTCTCGGTTTATTCTCGATTTTAAAGGCATCTATGATACATTAACAATATATCATACCAATTACGATCAATATTTGTCGCTCGAATGCGGTTGCATTAAAATTCATAATATTGATACGATTCTGACAACACATAATTTTATCGATTCAGCCAAAATTGTTATTCATAATGTCAATACCATCAATGCGGAACATATACATTTATATAATTAGCTTCCTGGTTGGTTCTTTGGCGCTTAATTTACAGGCTCAGGAAAAGAAAATACCTGCTGATTCGATCAAAACATCTTGGTTGAATGGGGTTACAGTGCAAGTCGACGTGGCTTCGCTGGCCAGTTCGTTTTTTTCAAATGGAGAAACATATTCCATGGAAGGCGGAGTTCAGGTTGATTTGAAACATAAATACTATCCGGTTTTTGAATTAGGTTTTGCCGGCGCAAATAAACTTTCTACCGACAATGTTGGTTTTAAAACGAGCGGTTTATATGGTCGCTTGGGTCTGGACTTCAATTTAATTAAACAAAAAAAAGATTCTAAACCTACCAATAACTTATTTCTGGCCGGTTTGCGTCTCGGAATGTCACATTTTGCTTATGACCTTACAAATCTTGTCATTACAGATAATTATTGGGGAGGATCACAAATTATCAATTATACAAATCAGCCTTCAACAAAAATATGGTTTGAAGTAGTTGCCGGAGTACGGGTTGAAGTTGTGAAAAACATATATATGGGCTGGAGTGTCCGGAATAAGAATATTTTAAGTAAAGATGCTGCCGGTAAACCAAAACCATATTATATTCCGGGATTTGGATTAAATAATGGAACAAGTTGGGGTATCAGTTACATAATCGGTTATCGTTTTTGATTCAAATATCTTTCTTTTATCCTACAAATTATAAAATACTTTTATAAACTAAATACAATTTATTAACATGAATTCATTACAATCATTAAACCGTGCCGCCGATAATATTCGAATTCTGGCTGCATCCGCTGTTGAAAAAGCAAAGTCGGGTCATCCCGGCGGAGCAATGGGTGGAGCCGATTACATTAATGTGCTCTATTCTGAATTTTTGGAATATGATCCTCAAAATCCGGCATGGGAAAACAGAGATCGTATGTTTCTTGATCCGGGACACATGTCACCAATGCTTTATTCAGTTTTGGCCTGCACCGGAAAATATACAATGGAGGAATTGGGTCAGTTCCGTCAATGGGGAAGTCCAACTCCCGGACATCCTGAAGTGGATATTATGCGTGGAGTTGAAAATACTTCCGGTCCACTCGGACAAGGTCACACCTATGCTGTTGGTGCTGCTATCGCTGCCAAGTTTTTAAAAGCACGCTTTGGTGAAGTGATTAATCATACTATCTATACATTTATTTCGGATGGTGGAATTCAGGAAGAAATTTCACAAGGTGCTGGGCGTATTGCCGGTCATTTGGGACTCGACAACCTGATTATGTTCTACGATTCGAATGATATTCAGCTCTCAACTGAAACAAAAGTTGTTACAAGCGAAAATGTAGCTATGAAGTATCAGGCCTGGGGTTGGAATGTTATTGAAATAATCGGAAATGATGCAATTGAAATACGAACTGCATTAAAAGAAGCTAAGGCAGAAAATAAACGGCCGACCATTATAATTGGTAAAACAATTATGGGTAAAGGTGCTGTGAAAGCCGACGGAGAAAGCTTTGAGCGTCAGTGTGCAACACACGGAATGCCTTTGAGCGAAGGTGGTGCTTCTTATGTTGAAAGTATTAAAAATCTGGGTGGAAATCCTGAAAATCCGTTTGTTATTTTTGATGAAACAAAAGCTCTTTATGCAAAACGCGCGGAAGAATTAAATGTAATCGTAGCTAAGAAAAAGACAGTACAAGCAGCTTGGGCACAAGCAAATCCAGAATTGGCTGAAAAACTTGCTTACTTCTTTTCAGGTAAAACAAAGGTTAACTGGGATGCTATTGTTCAAAAACCGGGTCAGGCAACCCGTACAGCATCTGCAACAGTTTTAGGTGCATTAGCAACAGAAGTTGAAAACATGATTGTTGCTAGTGCCGATTTATCAAATTCTGACAAAACAGATGGTTTCCTCAAAAAAACAAAAGCATTTAGCAAAGAAGATTTCAGTGGTGCATTTCTTCAGGCAGGAGTTTCTGAATTGACAATGGCCGCAATTACAATCGGTATGTGTTTACATGGTGGCGTTATTGCCGCTTGTGCAACTTTCTTTGTTTTTTCTGATTATATGAAACCTGCTGTTCGTATGGCGGCATTAATGGAACAACCTGTTAAATTTATCTGGACTCACGATGCATTTCGTGTAGGTGAAGACGGTCCAACGCATGAACCGGTTGAACAGGAAGCTCAAATACGTTTGATGGAAAAGCTGAAAAACCACAAAGGACACAACTCCATGTTGGTTCTTCGTCCGGCCGATGTTGAAGAAACCACGGTTGCCTGGAAAATGGCAATTGAAAATACTTCAACGCCTACTGCTTTGATTTTTTCCCGTCAGAATATTGCTGATCTTCCGGCTAAAACAAACCGCAAAGCTGAAGCTGAACAAGCTCATAAAGGGGGTTACGTAGTTGAGAGTGATGAAAATTTTGATGTAATTT
>JBBRTR010000183.1:0-5120 GCA_038244215.1 Bacteroidales bacterium | reverse complement strand
TTCCTTCAATATGATTTATGATACCTGTATGTTCGATTAATTGGCTCATTTTGTAATGTAGACATTGCAATTTCGTGCCAAAAGTACAGATTATTTATCGTTGCATCAAACAAAATATGTGCAAAATTAAACCAAAAAAGTGTACATTTAATCACCTAACTCATTTTCAGTTATTTACACATTCTGAATTGTTCATTTTTTAAACAATTATTTTGTTTATTTTGCACACTTATATAAGAAGTGTGCAAGAAAAAAGGCAAAATCAAGCTATTTTTTGATTCTGCCTTTTATTTGGTTGTCCAATTTTATTTCAGTTTAATTCCCTTCCTTTTTCTTCGCAGCATCTTTTCGGATTGCTTCCGGTTTTTGTAAAAGCAAGGGCATCTCTATATAATCCCAAGTCTCTTCAAACTCCCAATTTGCCATTAATGTGAGTTTTTTTGGATAATAGAAAACTACTTCCGGTTGACGTTTTGTTTTTAAATCTCCTGTATCCCATTTTCCATTTTCATTCTCATCAAGAAACATGCGCACATAATAATCACCCGGCTTAAGATATTTGAAAATAGTGCCTTTTTCTTCTGCTTTATTTGTCAGGAGTGGGACATCCTTATTATCCAAGACCTGCAAAACGACTTTCGGATTAAATGGATTCAACAGTAATTTTATACTTGAATATTCTTCGAGAGAACGGATTTTAAAATCTGCAGAGAATTTATTACTGCTTTTTTTATAAATACTCTGAAATGCTGCCGAGTCGATTTTCAATTCGTAAGATTTTTCAGCAATCCATTTATTTTCAACAGCATAAATCATTCGGGTTGAATCAACCTGTCGCCAGGTAAATGGAATAGTCTTAAAAGTTGTATCAACTTTCTGAGCCAGCTTTATTTTTGAAATATCAGCATTTTCCAAAGGTGTTTCAAAATGAAGATAAACCGGATTATAAATTTCAAAAGTAGTTGCTGTATTCGTTGTAAATTTATAGGGTTCAACTTTGGGAATAACATTTTTGTTACGCGTAGTTTTAACTGCTAATTTTCGCATAAAAAGACTTAATGTATCGGTAGCCGGTACCAGTTTCATAAGCGAGTCCGATTTCAGATAGGTAACAGCCATTTGAAGCGTATCAGTTTTCCAAACTAACGAATCGGTCAACCAGTACGTTATACTGTCATTTGTACTATTTTTCTGAATAAGATATTTCCCCTTCCAATCAAAGTTCAACGGCTTAATTTCAGGAAGTTTTGCGGCTGCGGTATTAAAAAACAAACTAAATGAAAACGGTTCTTTTCGTTCTGATTTGACTAAGTATTGACGTTTTTTTATTTCTTTAAAATAGCGAAGGGTGACATCATCAGGTAAAAAATGAGTTCCCATAAATGTTCGAACACTATCAACGTGCGTCGAATCTTTCCAAACCGTATCTTTCATTTCTTCCATACGAAATGTAGGTGTCACCAGCGAATCATCGAAAGCAAGTCCTTCGCCCGGTTGATAAAAATAATCATGACTATCATCACCCAAGGCATACACTTTATAAGTCCCCGGTTTTACATTATCAATTGAAAAATGTCCTTTATCATCCGTTTTACCAATTCGTAAAAATGGTTTCTTATGAAAAGAAGAATCATCTTTTTCTTTATAAATTCCGACAATTATACCTGAAATAGGATTCAAATCTTCAGCATTGATAACTGTTCCCGAAATTTTTAATGTATCGATTTGACTTCCTGTTGAGAAGGAAAATAAATAGCTTTTCAGAATATTTTTTTCGTTCAAATCAACTATTCCATCACCAAAATTCACTGAATAAGTTGTACTGTCCTGCAAATTTTCATTGAAACTTACAGTTACTTTATTGCCTAAAGCCTTTACATCGGGTGGTTTAAGCTGTGGTGGAGAAATGATTACATTTTCGTTCGGTTTCTCAATCGAAACGTTTTCGTCAAAATCAATCTCGATTTGTTTCTTATTGTAATTTATACTCCCGTTTTTAGGATTCGATTTGACGACTTTCGGTGGCGTAACATCCTTTGGTCCGCCGGTTGGTCCCTGAGCACGGTTGGCACAGGCATACACCAAAAAACTGACAATAATAACAGCTACTACTCGAAATATAATTGGTTTTCTTTTCATTTATCTTTTTTGTTCAATGACTTGTAATGTCAAAACTTTATGTCCGATTCGGCATCTCAGGCATTTTTTATCGTCGCAATATTTCTTTTTAAGTTGTAATAATGCTTGTGAATCGTAAGCTGATTCCGATTTTATATTCAAATTTTGCCAACCGCTAATAATGGCATTTCGTTCCGAAGGAATTTGTTCCAGCATTTGCAATGCCTTGTCTTTCAGGTCCTGATTGTTCTTCAGATGAGCATAACAAAACAAAAACGGAATTACTGTATTAATCAAAATAACATTTATTGATTGCTTACCTAATTTTTTAGACTTTACATTACTTTGACTTCCAAACAGATAATGATTTTTCCAATACACAGAAGGCTCACAGTCAAAAAGTTGTTTCAAATATTTCAGATCCGGATTTTCAATAATTTTAGAAAATAATTTAGACGAAGAATGAATCAAAGAAGCAAATTGCGAAATCCTGACATGTGGAAAATTGTCAGGTCGGAGACGCAACAGTTTCCATCGTGTTAAATCCAAGGTTTGAAGTGAAAATTTTGAACGCAGAAAATTATATTCTCGATTCAATTCACTTAGATACTCATCTTCTTCATTTTCAATCAATAATCCAGATTGCCCGAAAAGTAATGCTTCAATCTGAAGCAGATTATCCTTGTGTTTTCCTATTACTGAAAGTGGAAGAGATTTCGCAAGATTCTCAAATGCCTGCGAATTTGTTCCAAAACCAAAATTCCGTGCCAAAGTGATATAAAATGCTTCTTCCCAATGTTGATTATGCTCATTCAGTAGCATTTGAATCGCTTCCATTTTTTGTTCGAGCCGTTCAGTAAGTAAAGCATTTTTCCAGTTTTGAATAAAAATAGTCGGAACTTCAGTTATTTTGTCGGCACAAGGAATCCATTTCTGCTCCTGAATCAATTGATTGTAATTTTGCTCAATTTGTTCGGGAAATTTTAAAATAAGTTGCGGTATCTTTTCTCCATCTTGTCTGAAAACCTCTCCATCCGCTTGCGACACAACATGAAGTATAACGCTGTCGTATGCTTTATCAGATTGATGATTGTGTTTATACCAATCGGTTGAACGGGCGTGAATTTCAATATTACCTGCCCAAAGAGTTTCACCAATTTTTACTTTAGCATTAAAAAAATCAGGTCCTGCATCGGTATTATGTTTCCCGACATCAATTATTTCAACCGCTACGCCTTCGGTTGTTTTTAATTGAGCAGCTGTGAAAAGCTTCTGTTGCCAAACATAATGTAAAATAGATTCTTTCATAACCCCCAACCCCTAAAGGGGAGCTAATTTAGTATTTATTTGTTAATTATCAAGAGAATATTTGATGTGACTGATTCTAATTTATGCTGAAGAATTTCAAAGTAAACCAAACTTGTATCCTTCCATTTTCCAGTATTCAATGGCTAATGGCAAAACTGCTAAAACATTGTCTTTGGCTTTGATCGAATCGTGAAAAACTACAATTGAACCATTACGGGTATATTTCTTTATATTTTTCAAAATAGATTCAGGCGTCAGTTTTCGGTCGTAATCCTGAGTCAGAAGATCCCACATGATGATTTCGAAATCTTTCCTTAATACTCTTTTCTGACTAAAAGTTATTCTTCCGTGTGGCGGACGAAATATATTACTGTCAATCAAACGGGATGCTTTTCTGACATTCGCGACATATTCATTTGTCGAAACAGAGATTCCTTTTAAATGATTGAACGTGTGATTGCCGGTTTTATGTCCCCGACGAATAATTTCGAAATATAGTTCCGAATATTTCTGTACATTTTCCCCGACACAGAAAAAAGTTGCTTTCAATTTCTGTTCATCAAGCAAATCAAGAATCTGTGGTGTGACTTCCGGCACTGGACCATCGTCGAAAGTGATATAAATCACTTTCTCCGATGAGGCTTTTCGCCAGGTAAGTTTCCCGAAAAAAGGTCGTAAAATATCCGGAAACTGAACTTTCATTTACATCTGAACCCGTTTTGAATATTCCATATACTTCGGCAGATATTTATCCATCATGGCTTTTTGTTTTGCAGCATCACAAATTCGCAGAATCTGATTCAATACTGCAATATTGTGTCCGATACGATTAGAAACGCTATTTTGCTGAATAGAACTCAGGCTGAAATACCAATCGAGATATTCAATGCAATCTGTAGCTACAGCATCCATAATTTCATTTCCCTTCGCTGTTTCACCCAGTTTATAGTAGCTATCGGCTAATTGTGTCGAAACGTAATCGTGACGAACGGTTGTTCCCGGAATTACTTTATTACAATAATCCAATGCTTTTTTAGCCCGAACTGTATCATTTTTCGAAATCAATGCACTTACTAAATAGGAAAACATCATTCGTTGCGTGTGACACATTCTCAAGATATTTTCATCTAAATAAACTTTCGGATCGGCGATATTGCCATATCTGAATTTATGCATCATATTGTCATACATTTCTTCCGTATTCACACCAGCACCTGCACCTTTTACGCCTATAGGCAAAATTTGATAAGCCAAACCGGTATATTCAAAATGATCTTGCAGTCCTAAATAGTAATCATCACCTACCGTTACAGCAAAATAAATCGGACGTTTCCAGTTATTTTCTTTCAACAATTCAAGAATCATTAACTCGCTCTTCGTCAACCTTCTACCTAAATTTATATCAATTTGAGGTATAATTTCAGCAGCTCTGTCTTTCGATAAAGTTCCGGATTCGATTACCTGTTGCGCATCCACCGGTAAGTATAAATGATTTGTCGGGATAAATGCATCACCTTGTTTTTTAGTTCCGGGATCTTTATCAAGAATGAAATTCATGGCGGTTTTCAAATCTAGTTTTGGAATCATGGAATCAACCCAAACCACTTCATTTTTACCGGAGACATAATCTTTTGGTTGCCATGATATTGGAAGCGGAGCAGATTTATAAGCACCACGTTGCATTTGACCAATAT
>JBBRTR010000182.1:0-5171 GCA_038244215.1 Bacteroidales bacterium | reverse complement strand
GAACATTGACATGAAGCACCTGAATTTGTAGCAATAAATTAAAAAAAATATCTCTCAAAACATGCACCAACACTTGTTTTATTGAAGTAAAATCCGTTAAAAGGACATTATTCTAAGCCGTATATTACAACATGGCAAACTTCTTTTCGTTTTGTTTTCATATTTAGAATAATTACAAATTTAAAATCTTAGAAAACATGAATCGTAAAGGAAAGTTTCTTTTGACTATTTCGTTGTTATTTGGTTTAATAGCATGTACTTCAACGAATCCACCTGCTGAAAACGGAGTAAAAACAGCAGGGACTTTAAATGTAAGCACTTTAACCAGCACCGGCAATGGAGATTTCTCACCAAAACACATTGTTGCTATCTGGATAGAAAACAGTTCTGGAAAATTTGTAAAAACATTGTTGGTTAATGCACAAGTCCGTAGGAATTATTTAAAAAAATGGTTAAACTCAAATTCATCCGCGAATACGACAGATGCAATTTCCGGAGCAACGCTTAGTAGTTACGGGACTTTAACATGCTCCTGGAATGGAACTAACACAAGTGGTGCAGTGGTGAGTGACGGAACGTACAAAGTATGCATGGAGTTGTCTGAAAGTGACACTTCAAGTAATTCCTCCACATTTACTTTTACAAAAGGAACTGCGGTAGATAGCCAGACACCAGCCAATCAACCCTGTTTCTCATCGGTTTCCTTACAATGGACACCGCAATAAATAATCTTCTTTTTATTTGATTAAATTTAAAACCCACACAATTAGTATTCATAATTGTATGGGTTTTTTGCAACATATTGATAACTGTCAGTGTTTAATTCCAAAAATTACAAATCGGCTAAATAAAATGATTTTAAAGACTTTAATGTATATTTGTAATCAGTTTGTCGATTGTTACTAATTAATTCCTAATTTTGCACAACAATAAAACACACAAACAATGAATCCATTTAAAAATTACAAGATTGCTATTTGTAACGACCATGCGGGCTACGAGTTGAAAACCAAAATTGTAGAATATCTACAGGGTGAAGATGCTAAAAAGGTGAAAGATTTCGGATCGTTTTCAGCAGAAAGTTGCGATTATGCCGATTTTGCTCATCCAATGGCTAAAGCCGTTGAAAATGGAGACTACGACTTCGGAATTTCAATTTGCGGAAGTGGAAACGGAATCAGCATGACAGTAAACAAACACAGTGGAATCCGTGCCGCACTTTGCTGGAATGCCGATATTGCCGCTTTGGCACGCCGACATAATAATGCCAATGTGCTTTCACTTCCGGCACGTTTTATTACCGAATCAGAAGCCCTGAACATTGTTGACACGTTCTTTATGAGCAATTTTGAAGGCGGAAGACATCAAGCTCGGATTGATAAAATACCTTGTTAATAAAATTAAAATATAACTTTCCCAAAGTGTTGAACTTTGGGAAAGTTTTTTCTTAAAAACAATAAAATGCAACGAACAGAAATATCAGCCTACGGCGAATTCGGATTAATCAAACATCTGACAGAAAAATTTAAAACAGTAAATTCAACCACGTTGAAAGGCGTTGGAGATGATGCTGCCGTTTTGAATTATGAAAACAAAAAAATATTGGTGACAACCGATTTATTGCTCGAAGGAATTCATTTTGATCTGGTGTATGTACCACTTATGCACCTCGGTTATAAAGCTGCTGTGGTAAATTTCTCCGACATTTACGCCATGAACGGACAACCGAAACAAATAACGGTTTCGCTGGGTGTTTCGAAGCGTTTTTCGGTGGAAGATCTCGAACAATTATACGCTGGAATTCAACTTGCCTGCGACAAATACGGTGTCGATCTGATAGGCGGCGACACTTCTGCTTCACTAACCGGACTTGCAATAAGTATAACCTGCATAGGTGAAGTTGAAGAAGGAAAAATTGTGTATCGAAATGGTGCCGGACAAACCGATTTGATTTGTGTTACAGGCGATTTAGGCTCTGCCTATATGGGCTTGCAGCTATTGGAACGCGAAAAAATTGTTTTTGCCGGAAGCACAGAAGTTCAACCCGATTTTGAAGGAAAAGATTATATCCTGAAACGCCAACTGAAACCTGAAGCCAGAAAAGATATTATTGAACTTCTTGCTGATAAAGGAATTGTCCCGACAGCCATGAGGGATATTTCGGATGGTTTGTCCTCTGAATTAATGCACATTTGTTCGCAAAGTAATACCGGTTGCCGGATTTACGAAGATAAGATTCCCATAAATTATCAGGCTGTAGTTATGGCCGAAGAGCTGAATATGAATATCGTAACAGCCGCTTTGAATGGTGGCGAAGATTACGAATTGCTGTTCACTGTTTCACTTGATGATTATGATAAAATTGTAGCTTTGGAAGGAGTCGGAATTGTAGGACACATGACAAAACCTGAATTGGGTTTAAATTTGGTAGGTCGCGAAGGAGATGAAATTGAACTTCAGGCGCAAGGTTGGAATTCGCTAAGTTGATAGTTGTCAAATAGTCATCACAGCTTCTGTTTAATCCTAAATTTACGGACAAAAATTTAAGCGAAACAAAATTCTTACCTGTTTTGTGTATTTCTGTATCAACTTATTAAAAATACTTGAGTATCAAAATCAATCTGCTTTTATATTGATAAAACAAGTATTTTTTTGTAGTTTTGCATCCCATAATTAAACGTCAAAACGGAATATGGAAAAAAAGCAAATCAAGACAGCCTTAGTATCTGTTTATCATAAAGATAAACTGGATATTATTATACAAAAACTTCATGCCGAAGGAGTTGAATTTATCTCCACCGGAGGAACTCAATCTTTTATCGAATCACTTGATATTCCTTGCAGTTCTGTTGAAGATTTGACGGGTTATCCTTCCATCTTGGGTGGAAGAGTTAAAACCTTACATCCAAAAGTATTTGGCGGCATTCTGAATCGTCGTGATTTAGCTCAGGATAAGGCTCAGATTGAAGAATATGAAATTCCTGAAATTGATTTGGTAATTGTCGATTTATATCCTTTCGAAGCCACCGTGGCTGCCGGAGCTGATGAAGCAACCACCATCGAAAAAATAGATATCGGCGGTATTTCATTGATCCGTGCCGCTGCCAAAAACTACAATGATGTGGTCATTGTGGCTTCGCAAGATCAATACGAACCACTCCTTGAAATGATTACAGCGAATGGTGCCAATACCACATTGGAAGAACGCCGCTGGTTTGCCAAAGAAGCTTTTGCCGTTTCATCGCATTACGATTCTGCCATTTTCAACTATTTTGACGGTGATGAAAAAAGCGGTTTCCGCATGAGTGAAAATGATGCCAAAATACTTCGTTACGGTGAAAATCCGCATCAACGCGGTCTCTTTTTCGGCAAATTCGACGAAATGTTCGAACAATTACAGGGCAAGGAAATTTCGTACAACAACCTGCTCGACATTGATGCTGCTGTCAATTTGATAAATGATTTTGAGGATATTACTTTTGCCATTCTGAAACACAACAATGCCTGCGGAATTGCTTCATGCCCCGTGTTGGTGGATGCATGGAATGCGGCTTTGGCCGGCGATCCGGTTTCTGCTTTTGGTGGTGTGCTGATTACCAACGCGGTTATCGACAAAGAAACTGCCGCAGAAATGAACAAAATTTTCTTCGAAGTGGTTATTGCGCCCGATTATGATTTGGAGGCACTTGAAATTCTGGGACAAAAGAAAAATCGTATCATTTTGATTTTGAAAAGTGCAAAAGTACGTGTTCAACAATTCCGTTCATTACTCAACGGTGTGTTGGTGCAGGACAAAGATATACATACCGAAACGGCTGATGATTTGAAAGTAATGACTGAAAAAGCACCTACTGACGAGGAAATTGAAGACCTGCTTTTTGCCAATAAAATTGTAAAACATTCCAAATCGAATGCTATCGTGTTTGCAAAAAACAAACAAATGTGTTCGAGCGGCATGGGCCAAACTTCACGCGTTGACGCACTGACACAAGCCATTGAAAAAGCCGAATCGTTCAAGTTTGACCTGAAAGGTGCAGTAATGGCTTCGGATGCATTTTTCCCGTTCCCCGATTGCGTTCAGATTGCTGCTGAGGCAGGAATTACTGCGGTTATTCAACCCGGTGGTTCAATTAATGATAAATTATCGATTGAATCGTGTAACGAAAACGGAATTTCGATGGTAACAACCGGATTCAGACATTTTAAACACTAAAATAAGGAGACGAGGAAACGAGGAAACAAGGAGACAATGAGACAATAAAACAAGGAAACAATAAAACGAGGAAACATGCCTCGTCTTTACTTTAAATTTTTTGTAATAATTTTGTTTATGCTAACAAGAAACGAAATACTGGATTTTTTGCAATCAAACAAACAAGTGTTTGAAAAACGATTTCATTGCAAAAAAATTGGGTTATTTGGTTCATTTGCCCGTAACGAACAAACAGAACAAAGTGATATTGATCTACTCGTTGAATATCAAACCAACGTGGCAGATTTTTATGAAAACGAGGTTGAATTGAAGCAATATATTAGCAATCATTTTAACCGTAAAGTTGACGTTTGTGCTGAAAAATGGATTAAACCAATTTTTAAACCTTTGGTTATGAAAGATGTAATTTATGCTTAACAAGGATTATTACATATTGCTTTCGATGGTGGAAACAATTGATAAAATCATCCTTTATTCTGAAAATTATCATTCTGCCGATGAACTTAACAAAAACGCAAGGGATTTAGATGCAATTTTAATGAATTTTATTGTCATTGGAGAAATTATTGACAAGCTTTCCGAAGATTTTAAAAACAAAAATACTGATATTAATTGGAGCAGAATTTACGGTTTGCGAAATATTATTGCCCACAACTATTTTGGAATTAACGTTGATACAATCTGGCAAATTATTCAAGATTTCATACCTAATTTGAAAGGACAAATTAACAAACTCGTAAATTAGACAAAATACGCTTTCATTGGACAAAGGAAAAACGAGGCATGCCTCGCCTCTACCAAATAACGAAATAAAAACAACCTGAAATAAATTAAAAAAATGGGGATATTTTCATTTACGCAAGAAATTGCCATTGACCTTGGTACCGCAAATACGATTATCATTCATAATGATAAAATCGTGGTGGATGAACCTTCTGTAGTTGCTCTGGATAAACGT
>JBBRTR010000181.1:0-5173 GCA_038244215.1 Bacteroidales bacterium | reverse complement strand
TCGTCTACCCTTGATGATTTGAGAAATGCGCGTTTGAGGAATTTCCAGATCTTTCGAGAGCTTGTATGCCGAAACTTCTAACGGCATTAAGAATTCTTCGTTCAGAATTTCTCCGGGATGTATGTTTGCTAATTTGTCCATGTTGTGTTTGATTTTTAATCAATGATAATCAATTATTTCTACTTCGAATGCGTGATTATTTTCCCATTTGAAAATGATTCGCCATTGATCATTTATTCTGATGCTGAAGTATTCGTTCAGTTTTCCGGAGAGTTTTTCAAGATGATTTGAAGGAGGAATGCGTAAATCGATAATAGTCTGAGAATTATTTAGCATTCTGAGCTTTCGTCTTCCAACTTGTTGAATTTCAATTGGAATATGTTTTGCTCTTTCACCTTCCCATATTTTTTCAGTGTCTTTTGAGCCAAATGAAATAATCATAGTGACGATTTAAATTACTAACGCCAAAGGTAAGCTTTTTGTTTTATCCTACAAAATTATTTTAAATGAAAAAAGTATCACCCACCCAGTCGCGACCAACCAAGTCCACACCCAATAACTAAACTTTCTGTTTTTATGCCGTAACGTGTACATTAACAGTAAATTGGCTAATGCTCCGCCCAGAATTTCCAACAAATGTAAGGTTAATTCTGGAATTCGTCGTCGATTTTTTATCGCTGCACGTTTATCATAAGCAAAAACAACTCCACTAATCAAGTTGGTAATTATTAGGTAAAAATAAAAGCATGCATCAAAAGTCAATGTCATTTTTTCTTTTTGGCAGAAATTTCTTTCGTTTTATTTTCAGGTAAATAGTTGTTGCTTGTTACCACTTTTTTACCAGATTTTAGTTCCAGTTGTTGCCGTGCATCTCCGGCAATTTTACCACCAGCCTTAGCTGCTTTATGATTTTCGTCAAAACCTTGAGTGTTTGTGTTTACAGCAATTTCTTTGGTTGAAGCTTCGCCTAACATTGAGAATATCAACTCCAAATCGGTCATGAGGTCGCGTAGGTTCTGACTTTTCAAGCCTTTTACAGCTTTATATTCTTTCGGTGTTAATCCAAAGGTAGCTTTTGAAATTTCAGCTATCAGAATCGCGTATTCAATCTGTTCTTTCACTCCACGATTTTTCCATTCATCAGTTAATTCTTCTCGAATGGCAATACTGCGCATCCGCTTTTCAACCCAATCATCAGGATAACCTTTTAGCTTATAAAGTTATCTGGTTCGCTGTGCTGCCAATTCAGGATTTTCGATTTCGTCAAGCCGTTCGGCACCGACTTTTGCCAACCAAAGTTTAAATGGTTCAGCTTTGGGCGATGGAATAGATTGAATGATTCGTAACAAATTCTGAGCATTAGCACATCCTGTTTTTTGACGGCCACCAACGGTTTCAACATAAAGGAGGGGGACAATTTGTCCCCACCCTTTAGACAGCAATTGGTCACGCTTTTTCATTTTTTTGATATAATCGGACGGGTTTGGAGTATCCGTCAAAACTTGAATCACATCCGCAACTACAAAATACCACTTTTCTTCTATCTCGTTCCATACTGAACGAATTTGTTTGCTTTCAAATAACTTGATGTTGCTCATAGATGCTTGCAATTATTTAGTTACAATAATTCAAAATTATTCTTCCAGTAAATCCGGCCTTAATCTTTTTGTTCTTTCTACTGATTGCTGGTGATTCCATTCATCCACTTTGGCCTGATGACCCGAAAGCAGAATGTCCGGTACTTTCCAACCTTTATATTCTGCCGGTCGGGTATAAACAGGCGGTGCCAATAAATTATCCTGAAACGAATCGTAAAGAGCAGATTGCTCATCACCAATTGCTCCGGGAATCAAGCGCACAATCGCATCAGTCATGATGGCTGCAGGCAGTTCACCTCCTGTAAGCACATAATCGCCCACCGTTATTTCACGTGTAATCAAATGTTCCCGCACGCGGTGATCAATACCTTTATAATGTCCGCACAAAATAATCAGATTTTCGGACATGGAATAACGGTTTGCCATTTTCTGATCAAACTTCTCACCATCTGGCGAAGTATAAATTATTTCATCATATTCACGTTCACTTTTCAGTTTGGAAATGATTTTGTCAATCGGCTCAATCTGCATCACCATTCCGGCACTGAATCCAAACGCATAATCGTCAACCCTTCGATGTTTGTTCGCAGTATAATCACGCAAATTATGCACGTGAATTTCCACCAATCCTTTCTCCTGAGCTCGTTTCACTATGGAAAAGTTCAACGGACTATCCAGTAATTCAGGTACAGCGGAAATAATATCGATGCGCATTCTCACTTAATTTAATGCCCCCTAAATCCCCCGATAGGGGACTTTAAAGACTTGTTATACAAAATATTAAAAATCTTAAAATCAATTATTCATTAACTTCTATTTGTTTGTAAATAATATATTTTCTTGTATCTCTTATTTTACAATAATTTTTGCAAAGATAGAAATTAATTTGTTTGAAGATATTGCTTTTAATTTCGCAATAAAAACTATCTTACAATGACAGTGTTGTGTCAATAGAAAATTATTGAGATTTTAAGTCCCCTATCGGGGGATTTAGGGGGCTTTTTATAGGTTTGCTGCCATCCATTTATGCAAAACTTCGGTTGTTTTTCCACTACGACGGGCATAATCTGTAAACTGATTTTCATCAATTTTGCCAATCATAAAATATTTTGATTGCGGGTGAGCAAAATACAAACCGCACACTGAAGCATTCGGAAACATCGCACCGTTTTCGGTAAGTTGAATGCCAATCTCATTAAATTTTAGAATTGGATCCAAATCAAAGATAATGGATTGATCTGGTAATGACGGATAACCCACTGCCGGGCGAATACCGCTATACTGCGTTCTAAGCATTTCTTTTACCGACAATTCTTCTTCAGACGCGTAACCCCAATATTCTTTGCGAACTTTCCAGTGAAGCCATTCGGCAGCTGCTTCAGCAAGTCGGTCGGACAATGTTTTGGCTAGTATAGAACTATAATCATCTCCTTCCTTTTCGAATTTTTCTGCATATGCTTCCACGCCCTGAATGGTAGTGGCAAAAACGCCAACATAATCAGTTGTTGGAGCAAGAAAATCGGCAAGCGAGTAGCAAAAACCATCATTAGATGGATGTTGTTGACGAAGAGTCGGAATTATAACTTTCTGATCGCCGTTTTGAATGATAATATCATCATTGACAGAGTGCCCGTGAAAAATACCGAAACTTGCATTGATAGTTACAATTTTATCATCCAACATATTTCGCAGCATTTCAATTGCATCTTTATATAGTTTCAATGCTTCTTCTGCTTTTGGTCGGTCTTCCAGTGAAAATTGTTGCAACCAACTTATTTTACAGGATTCGCAGTCACAAGCTGTTTCGATGCCTTCGTACTTGCCGGACATACGCCAAGCCAAAAAGAAAAAAGTCCAGTCAATAAATCGTACGATTTCATTTAAATCGACATCTTTCAATTGAATTAATCCGAGCGTGTTGGGTTTGATAGGTGTATATGCCATTTGAATAAATTTAATATTTGAACAATGAAATTGCTAAAATAGTTCAGCAATTATAAGGTCGGTATACTCATTCCGGTTATCTTGCGGTACAAATCAAGCGCGTAAATATCCGTCATACCTGAAATATAATCCAAAACCGCCATGACTTTGCCATAAACAGTCGGAGAATTGGTTTCATATTGCTCGGGAATCCGCATCAATAGTTGTTTGGAATAAGCCTTTTCGGGATTCAAAACTGCAATTACCAAATGTTCCAGCAATGTAAGGATAATTTTATAGCCGGCCAGTTCAATATCCAGCACTTCAGAAGAACGGTAAATCTTTTTGAAAGCCATTTTCTCACAGTCTTTATACGCTTCCAATGAATGAGTCGGTAACTTTTTGATAAGCGTATCGGTAAAAGTTCCGTTCAAAATATCTTCTTCATTCTCAGCAAAAACAGCCGAACATTCGTCAATCAATTGTCCGATTACTGACGAACGCAGATAAGCTATCTGTTCATTCACATCGGTTACCATATTCATGGTTTGTAACCTCCGTTCTTTACGTTCAGCATTAAAAAATCCCAGAAAAAGGTTCTTGGTTTCGTCCGAAGTCAGAATTCGTAGTTTATGCGCATCCTCAATATCCATAATCTGATAGCAAATATCGTCGGCGGCTTCCACCAGATAAACCAAAGGATGGCGAGCAAATCGATTCGGATTTTCTGCCAGATGTGGAACACCTAATTCTGTTGCTATTTTTGCGAAGTCATCTTTCTCCGAATCAAAGAATCCAAACTTCTGCTTTTTTTCATCTGAATAAATGGAAGCATACGGATATTTTACAATGGAAGCCAGTGTGCTGTAAGTTAATACAAATCCCCCCGGACGCCTACCATTAAACTGATGTGTCAACAAGCGGAATGCATTTGCATTGCCTTCGAAACAAATAACATCTTTCCATTCTTCTAAGGTCATTTGCGACTTTAAATCTTGTCCATTTCCTTCTGAAAAAAAAGTTGCAATGGCTTTTTCTCCCGAATGTCCGAAAGGTGGATTTCCCAAATCGTGAGCCAGACAAGCTGCAGAAACAATTGAACCAATTTCTTCAAGATAAGGAGTTTCAATATGTTTTATTGCCTTCAGCCGATTTGCAACGTTCACGCCTAACGACCGTCCGACACACGCTACTTCCAAACTATGAGTCAATCGGTTATGTACAAACACACTTCCGGGAAGTGGAAAAACCTGAGTTTTATTTTGAAGTCGGCGAAATGGAGCTGAAAAAATCAATCGGTCATAATCACGTTGAAATTCACTTCGATCATCCGTTCGCTTTTCATGATAAGCTTCCTGTCCAAAGCGTTTTGTGGAAAGAAGTTGATTCCAGTTCATGATAGTTTGTTGAAAGTTTATAAAGTTTGAAAGTTTATAAAGTAAATGGGTTAAATAGTTGTTGAAACTTTCAACTTTATGAACTTTACAAACTTTTTACTATTGAGGCATATTAAATTTTTTCAATTCGGCCCGTAATTCTTTACTTTTATTGTCGGTGACCCGATCCATCCATCGCCAGAAATTTACTCCGTGATTCATTTCTTTGGTGTGACAGAGTTCGTGAAGAATTACATAATCAACCAAATGCGCTGG
>JBBRTR010000180.1:0-5177 GCA_038244215.1 Bacteroidales bacterium | reverse complement strand
GTTTTAGTATCCAACGTAACCCAATCCGTTCCATTGCTTGAAGCCTGTATCGTCCAGTCTTTTGGATCTTTACTAACATCTGTAACGGTAGTTAATGTATAGGTATTGTATTTATAAGTTGAAAGAAAACTATATTGCAACAATGTTGACTTTGAAATATCAATCCAGTTAGTTGTTGCCAGTCCAACGCCGGCATTTGCATAACCATTGTTGGGCAATAACTCACCACGTGCGGTAATCACAGCCAAAGGATAATATTCATAGCAACCCATATCTATTGTGCTTCCGTTTGGTCTTATATTTCCGTCCAGATCGTTAGTTGAAGCAAAACTATTATTGCCTGCGTTAATGGCAGGACTTGTGGATAGTTAATGAAAATCTGCGACAATAGGGTCGATTGAAGAGTTTACAAAATTCACATTGCTGGTCATGATATTGGTTGCTGATAGCTTTGAATTACTGCTGCTTACTACATTATATTCTGCTACCCAATTTGTTTCACCAATCAGTCTTATGCCAACACTGCTTAGGCTTGGATTTTTGATACTAATATTATTATAAATCTTGTTGTTGTTACCTTTACCAGTTTCACAGGTAACGTCAATATCACCACAAGCTTTGCCATCAGCATATTGGTCTTTTTTCCATTGGTTATAATAAAACGTGTTATTTCGAATCATAGCATTGTCGCTGTCATAAACACTCACGCCTGAACCGCCACAATTATAAATAAGGTTGTTTTCAATTAACACACCTTTCTTGTATTGCGGTGTACCTTCGCCTTGTGTTTTATTCCAGTCGTCTATAATAATTCCATTGCCATCAGTTGGGCCATGACCACCGTAAGGTTCTCCCCAACAATGATAAATAATATTGTTTCTTATTATTACGCCATACGTTGTGCCTGGTATTGTACCGGCAGATTTTTCGGTTGTTCCGTAAAGATTAATACCACTTGTATTTTGAACAACATTCCAATCTTGCCAGCAACAATCATAAATCACATTATTTTCAAGAATATAATGATCGCTATTTCCACCAATACCTCCCAATGGAGCGCCATACGCCTTGCAATTTCTAACGGTTATCCAATCGCCATCATCAAGAACTAAAATACTTTTGCCTTGTTTTACTCCGGCTGGATAAAATATTTCTAAGCCATCTACAGTAATCCCTTTACAAGACATAAAATTCAAAGCATCATTACCTCCAGTACTTTGAATTTTTGCGCCCCATTTGTTGATTGCTTTAATGACGTATCTATTTGTGTTAGTGCCGTTTTTTAGAGTTGTGTAATTTAAACTACCACAAACCCAAGTACCATCGGCTATAAACAATGTATCGCCAGGAGCTATTTTAGATATTGAAGTACCAATATCTGACCAGGCACCACTTGCAGTATTTGAAGTTCCTGCATTAGTTGAATTACCGTCTTTTCTGACGTAATAATTTGTTGAGAATGCCGCGATATTGGCGACAAGAAGTACCAAAATAATTAGTGCTTTTTTCATGTTTAATTTTATTTATCAAAAAACTCAGTTCAATATAACTTTCTGTACTTTTATTATCGAATTACTTTTTACTGTAAATAAATACACACCTCTTTCCCAATTACTCACTGGTATTGTAAAATTTCCAATTGTTAAGGCAACACTTTTGTGAACAACTTTGCCTTCAATGGAAATAATTCTTATTATAGAATTTTGTTCCACATTTTGAATCGTAATCCAATCTTTAGCCGGATTTGGGAAAACAATCAGATTAGCTTTGCTATTAATTGAAGAAACACCTGTTGGATTAGGTTTTAAAGAGATATAATCGACATTTATAAATCCTGTATTTCCGCTATCATACTGATATTTAATGGTATTGTTACCTGCAAGAAGTGTTACATTGTCAACTTTGGTTGACCAGTTATCCCAGCCTGAAGTAGAAGGAAATGTTTCGGTTCTTATTTTTATTCCGTTTACATATAAATTCATGGTCTTATTTGAATCTCCACTACTGTATCGGCAACTAACATCGGTACTTCCGCCTGCTTCGGAATTCACGGCAAATTCGATGTTGTTACCCACTGTACCTACATTTCCCCAAAAGCCAGAACCTGTATATCCGGGATGGTCGGTCGCAATTAAGCCTCCACTTATGGTGGCATTTTCAGCTTCATAATTACTGAAAGTACCTGTATTTGCCTTTAAAGAAGCACTTAGTTCCGACCAGTTTCCTTGGGCATCGCAGGCTTTAACAGTAAAATTGTATTCGGTGTTGGGTATTACTGAGCTTAACACAAACGAATTGCTAGTAGTAGTTTTTCCAAGGGAAACCTCCTTATTAAACACTTCGTAAGATGCCACACCCAAATTGTCAGTGGATGCAGTCCAGGACAAGACGAAACTTTTCGAAAAAACCAGACCTGTCGGTTTTGAAGGTGCCGTGCGGTCAATGTACGAGAACTGAAGTTCAGATAATTCGATGCCGGAACCTCCGTTGTTAGTCGTAATGTTTAATTTGTAATACTTGTACGCCGTCGAATTGCTAAAAGTAAAAGTATAAGCGGTGCTTATGGCTGCAAATGCCTGATTCGTTTGAGTATCCAGTGTGGTCCATATTGTCCCGTCGTTCGAGGCCAATAAAGTCCAATCTTTGGGATTTCGGCTGGCATTTTGTAGGTCAATCCCTGAACCTAATAGATAAGTATTCCATACCTGATCCTTTTCGTAAGTAAATTGCACCCATGAAGTGGTCGATAAATCAAGCCAATTGGTAGTTAATAACCCATCATTTATTTTAGCAACGCCTTCATCCGGAATATTTTCACCGTGGGCAGTTACTTTACTTAAAGGAATGAGATTGTCTTTTGTCCAAGTCCACCCATTTGCAACTGCATCAGCCCACATAACAGGCCAATTATGATTTAACTGCGTCTGTCCGTTAATATTCCACATACACCAGCCAATACCCAATTTTTCGCAGGTTTGGTTGGTATAGCTATCCTTATCAAAAGTAGCTGAACGCCAGGAGTCTGAAATGCCTAATGTGCTATTGGAAACGGAAGCCGGAAAATTGTTTTCGGTTGGTAAACCTGGATAGCGGGAATGAAGATTTCGCAGGTTGGCTGCTTTGGTTGCGGCACCATAAGCAGCATCGTTGTTGTAAAGGTGGTAGCCAACGCCGGTTTTTGTCCAATCGACTGCACCGGGTAACTGTGAAAAACTGTCTGCCAAATTTCCCATTCCGGTACCCATGTTGTAATCGTTAATTCCCGGAGGTGTTAAAACCAAAATAAAGGTATTTGGGGCGGCTTCACGCATAATGTTATAGGTTCGTTTAAGAGCTTGTAACCGTGGACTGGTTTTGGCTCCGGCAGCGCCCATGTCCATGTCTCCATTTTTCCCGATGCCACTCATCGGCTCATTGGACGCTTCAAAAAGAACATTTGTTCTATTGGCAAAATACGGTGCAACATAAGTCCATAAGGCATTGCAATAATCCTCCTTATAACTTGGAATGTGATTGTGTGCATTGATTATGACATACATACCATTTGCCGAAGCATAATTGACACTTCGTTCCATTCTTGCCAATTGTCTGGTGCGGTAAGCCGGGTCATTCCAATCAGCCAAGGTGTATGTAGGGCCTGGGGTGTAAGTTTCAGCTTCCCAGACATCGAAAAGTATCATTCTAACTGCGTTTAATCCCTTTGAATTCATGGAAGCGTAATACGATTCCGGTTCTTCCTTTCCGCCCTTTTCCCAAATCCAGGCAGTTCCAGCACGCAATGGCGTATTGGAATCGGTGCGGATTACTTTTAACGGTTTCGAACCACCATAAGGGTCGGGAATGCTAACAACGCTAACTCTTGCGCGGTCGGTTGGCAATGATGCTGACTGAGCAAACAGATTGTCTGAAAAATAAAAAACAAGAACAGTATAAAACACAAGAACCCAAACTTTTCTGAAAAATAAACCTATTATCATAACAACATTAATTGATATTGTAAAACTTAACTACGTAAAAATATAGATGTAAAAAAAAATATACTTATTGAATACTTTTATTTCTCTTCTTAAAAACCAGATAATCAGGGTCAAGTGGAATAAAAAAAAAACACACACTCTAGTTCAACTTCTCTTCACTAATAAAAAAGCACTTCATGTCTAAAAATCACAAAAGGATTATTTTGCGTGTAATATTATTTGTCTTTGTTTTCAATTGTATGGTATAGGCACCTCTTTTCAAATCACCCACATTAATAGTCATATTTCCAGTTGTTGATGAAAGCTTTCTATAAATAACCTTTCCTTCAATTGTACTTATGATAATCACAGAATTTTGCT
The DNA here is from genome assembly GCA_038244215.1 of Bacteroidales bacterium. Lineage (GTDB taxonomy): Bacteria > Bacteroidota > Bacteroidia > Bacteroidales > Paludibacteraceae > Paludibacter. Next base: position 840 of record JBBRTR010000180.1, on the reverse strand, counting down.
CCACATTTTGAATTGTAATCCTGTCTTTTGCCGGATTTGGATACACATTGAAATTATTGTTGATTGGATTTCTTGAATTGCCTGTATAATTGGCCTTTAACATGATGTAATCGACATTTATGTATCCGGTGTTCCCTGTATCGTATTGATATTTAATCGTATTGATTCCTGGGTTCATGGTAACATTATCAACATTGTTTCCCCATGTATCCCAGTCTTTTGTTGCCGGGAAACTCAGTACTTTATTTTTTATACCATTTACATACAAAGTCATGGTTTTAATTGCACCTCCACTGCTGTAACGGCAATTAATATCCGTACTTCCACCCGTTTCTGAATTCACGGTAAATTCAATTTTATTACCTACAGTGCCCACATTTCCCCAAAAGCCAGAACCTGTAAACCCGGGATGGTCAGTTGCAATTACTCCTCCACCAATGGTTGCATTTTCAGCTTCGTACAGCGAAAATGCACCAGTTGTTGCCTGAACTGGCGAGCTCAATGCAGATGCATTACCTTCTAAATCAACGGCTTTTACTGTAAAATTATAGGTAGTATTCGGAGTTACACCTTGCACTACAAACGAAGTGTTAGCAGATGTTCCTAACAAAACCCCGTTATTGAAAATCTGATATAAATTCACTGCTACATTATCAGTCGAAGCTGTCCAGGTCAAGGTTAAAGTAGCGTTTGAAAATGCCACATTGGTTGGAGTTGTTGGATTAACAATATCAACATACGAATAGGCTAACTCCGCAATTTGTGTACTTGAATTTCCATTATTGGCAGTGACGTCAATTTTATAATACTTGTAATTGGTTTCGTTTACAAACGAATATT
>JBBRTR010000179.1:0-5241 GCA_038244215.1 Bacteroidales bacterium | reverse complement strand
CTTTTATCTCCGTTTGCCATAATCTGAACAGCCAGAATAGCTGCATTTAGCGAAGCATTAATTCCAACAGTTGCAACGGGAATTCCAGGAGGCATTTGCACAATTGCCAGCAAAGCATCCATGCCGTCGAGCGATGCATTAATCGGGACACCAATTACCGGGATCGTTGTCATTGAAGCAATTACACCTGGCAAATGAGCTGCCATTCCTGCTGCGGCAATAATTACCTGAATACCGTTAGCCTGAGCATTAGTTGCAAAAGCTTCCACTTCACGCGGTGTTCGGTGAGCTGAAAGTGCATTGATTTCGAAAGGAATTTCAAATTCGTTTAATAAAGCCGCAGCCTTTTCCATGACAGGCAAATCGGAAGTGCTGCCCATGATGATACTTACTTTTGGTTTCATTTTTCTGTTGATTAAATGTCAATTGGACTAAATCTGTTTGTTAACCTGATTAAAATAGTTTTACTTACTTTATAAAGTTCATAAAGCTCATAAACTTTACGAACTTTATAAACTTTACAAACTTCAGCAATTAAGCTCCAATTAAAGCTTCATATTCTTTAGCTGAAAGCAATGCTTCAACTTGTGCAGGACTTGAAACTGAAACTTTTACCATCCATCCTTTTTGATAAGGATCGTCGTTTACCAGTTCGGGAGCTTCTTCCAACTTTGTGTTGAATTCTAGGATTTTACCATCGATTGGTAAATACAAATCCGATACGGTTTTTACAGCTTCAACTGTTCCGAAAACTTCGCCAGCTGACAATGTTTCGCCAACAGTTTCAACTTCTACAAAAACAATTTCGCCCAATTCGCCCTGTGCGTAATCAGTAATTCCAACGAAAGCAGTTTCGCCTTCCAAACGAACCCATTCATGTTCTTTTGTGTACTTTAAATTTGCCGGTACATTCATAATAATTAAATTTTAAGTATTTGTAAATATAGTTTATTTAAATAATTCGCTATTTGATAATTTACTTCAATTGCAACTGGCATAAAACCGGAAAATGATCGGAATAATGGACTTTGTCAGTTTTGTAACTTACAGGGAAAAACGCTGTTGAATCGTACATCACGTAATCAATTCTGAATTTGTAATAACCTTCGTTGTAGGTACAACCGATTCCGGTTCCTGTTTCCTGAAAAGCGTCGTTTAAATTCCCTTTCACTTTGCTATAAGCGTACGAAACCGGAACATCATTAAAATCGCCGCAAACAATTACTTTGTAAGGTGAATTTCTTATTTCTTTAGATACTATATCAGCTTGCATTGCTCTGAGTTTGTATGCGAGCCCTAGTTTGCGAGAGAAATGAAGCGTGATACCGGTAAGATTCTGAGCATCAAAGTTCTCTTTCAGTTTTCCGGGCATTCTTTTTTCAATTTCAGTCAAGCGGTTGGATTCTAAGTGATTGTTCACGAGCCGGATGGTTTCGCCCTGTATTACGATATCGGAATAAATGGACATATTGGCGTATGAAGGATAAAGTATCCGCTTTTTATTGATAATCGGGTATTTAGAAAAGGTGGCAATTCCGTAAACCTGATTTCTCTCTTTGCGAACATAGCAAATATGTTTATATTTATACATACTAAAATCCCGGATCATGTCAGCATGTGTCTGGTAAATATTTTTTGTACTTACCATAAATTCCTGCAAACAAATAATATCCGCGTTTGATTCAGCTGCATATTTGATGACTTTATTTGGTTTTTTGAGCGTATTCTTTACAAGTTTACCACTCATCATGGTATTGTATGTGAGAATCAGAATGGGTTTGTTCCTAATCGGAATATCGGATGTTTTACCAAAATGAATGGGAAAGGTTTCACTAATTTGAGCAGATGAAAAGATTAAAATACTAACTGAAAGCAGGAAATACCATTTACGAATTAATAACCAGAGAATTACAAATCCGATATTGATAAATATAATTAAAGGGTAAATAAGCGCAAAATAGGCAGGAAACAAGAGTTTGACAGGACTCACAGTTGTACCAATCAAAACTATGATCATAGATAATATGACGACAAAATTTGAAACCAGCATGATCCATTTTAAAACGGTCCTTCCAAGCATGAATTAATTCATAATTTTAATTCATAACTATAAGATTATGAATCATTTCTTGTTATCTTGTTCAAACAAACACTTTTTCTCTTCAGCTGATAAACTTTCGTAGCCTGATGTTTTTATTTTATCAAGAATACGATCAATTTGAGCTATCTTCCGGGCTTTATTCATATTGAATTCGGCATCGGACATGGGAGCATTTCTCTTGTATGGATTTGATTTTACGCGTAATTTACGGCGACTAAATAAGTTGGTAAATGCATCCAGAATACCGCTCAAACTTCTCGTCAAATCTTTTCCTTGTCGCAAAGATACAACAAATAAATAACCTGCCAAAGCACCACCAAGATGTGCAATTTCACCACCCGCATTATTGGAAGTAACTCCGAAAAAGCTTGTCAAAACCACGAAAACAGCTACGTATTTGAGCTTTACAGCGCCGAGAAACATAAGCTGTAGCTCCATATTTGGTGATTGTATAGCACTTGCAACAATAATTGCCATGATAGATCCTGAAGCCCCGAGCAATATACTTTCCTGAACATCAGAAGAAAATAAAGGGAAAATATTATAAGATACTACATAAAATACGGCAGAAAGTAAGCCGCCGATAATATAAAGTCCAACCAATTGTTTCTCTGAAAAATAGAGTAGAAATATCTTTCCGAACCAGAAAAGTGCCAGCATATTAAACAAAATATGAAAAACTCCTTCATGCAAAAACATATACGTAAATGGAGTCCAGGCACGATGTAATAAAGTTGTCAAATCGGCAGGAATGGCGAGATAGGAAACAAGGTTTTCTCCGGGGATTTTAAAAAGTGCGGATATAATTAATACAAATTTCAGAAGAATAAATATGGCTGAATTAATATAAATCAGCTTAATCAGTGAGTTTCCTTGTCGGAAAGACTGCTTAATATTTTCGAAAATGTCCATTTTCAAATTAATTACTTAACGAATATGTTTTCGTTTCCAATATAATATCAGAATCGCACCAAAAAGCATGCCGCCTAAATGGGCAAAGTGAGCCACGTTGTCGGATGAAAATCGTGCAACACCAAGGAATAATTCGGCAACTCCATAAATAAGAACAAATATCCGTGCTTTGATAGGTACCGGGAAAAATAACAACATAAGTTTTACTTCAGGGAAAAGCCAACCGAATGCGAGCAAAAGTCCGAATACAGAACCTGATGCTCCAATTGTGACTGGTAAATTGAGAAACATCCGTTTTAAATCAATTAGTGCAGGTCCATCAAATGCGGCCAAATTGCTCATCTGGAAGAATTTACTCAATTCATCCTGATAAGGCAACAAAAGCTCACCTGAATTAGCAGCAATTGCATTGTTAATAGCGGTATAAAGTGTGTGATATTCAACAGTCCAGAATAATTCCTGAACAATTCCTGCGCCTAAACCAGTAAGCAAATAGTAAAATAAAAACCGTTTCGTTCCCCACACTTGCTCCAATGCTCCTCCAAACATATACAAGGCAAACATGTTGAAAAAGATATGAGCAAACCCACCATGCATAAACATATAGGTGAATAACTGTGCCGGATTGAATTTTGAAGAAGCCCAATAATGCAAACCAAGAATATCAGTTAAATCAACATTTAACCCGAATCGATTAAAAAATCCGGGTACAACAGCAGTTGCTAAAAATAGGACAACATTGATTAATATTAAATTTTTAACGACAGGAGGAATTGATGACCAGAAAGAAGAATGATAATTATTCATTGTTGATTGTTGTGAAAATTGAAACTAGAGAGAAAACAAAATTTAGTCTATTAGGTTGTTAGAGAAGTTCGAAAATTAGCAAATCAAACATTTATTTTTGAAAATTAAAATAATTTCCTTTTCTAAAGCTCTATATTTGTTGCATTAAACTTCACAAAAGTAGTGAAAATAACTCTCAAAACATGTTCTCTAACATATTTTTGGAAAAAATGTAAAATAAATTGTTTTTTTTAAAATTATATGCTTGTATATTATTTTGAAAACATTATATTTGTCAATCAAAAATTTATGTTTATTGTTTCTAATAAAAAAATCAAGATCTTATGAACAAAGCAGAATTAATTAATGCCATTGCTGCAGAAGCAGGTCTTACCAAAATTAGCGCAAAAAAAGCGCTTGATGCAGTTGTTAAAAGCGTTGCTGATGCATTGGTATCAGGCGACAAAGTAAGTTTAGTTGGCTTCGGTACTTTCTCAGTTGCAGCTCGTTCTGCTCGTCCGGGTATCAATCCAGCCACAAAGCAACCGATCACTATTGCTGCTAAAAAAATTGCTAAATTTAAAGCCGGAGCTCAATTAACGGCTGCAGTTAACTAAGATTTGGCGCATTGACATCTTACAAAAAAAGAAGGTATATGATTATATATTCCTTCTTTTTTTGTGTCTGTCTGAGACCGAATTATAATCAATCGGATTTAATAACAAATTGATTCCGCCAGTTTGTCTGCTACTTCTTTTCCTTTCAGCTCTTCAACAAGCCGTAATGCATACGGAATGGCAACTCCTGCACCTTTTGCAGTGAAAATCTGACCTGATTTTACAATTTTCTCTTTGGATAACGTTGCTCCGTATAAAAAGTTCTCAAATCCAGGATAACAAATAGCTTCTTTGCCTTCGAGCAATCCCATTTTCCCGAGAATTGAAGGTGCTGCACAGATTGCAGCCAGAGGTTTCTTCGAATCAACCTGAGTTTTTAGAACATGTTTTAAACCTTCATGTTCATCCAGATTTTTTGTTCCGGGCATTCCCCCAGGTAAAAACAACAAATCATTTTTTGAAAATTCAGTTGCAGAAAATAAACAGTCAGCCAGAACTGTAATTCCGTGTGCTCCGCTAACTTCCTTGTTTTCAGTAATAGAAACGGTGCAAACATCAAATCCTGCTCTTCTGAAAATATCGATGGGTGCAATGGCTTCAATTTCCTCGAAACCTTCAGCCAGAAAAACAAATACTTTCATAATTTTAATTTAATTTGAAATTATAAGTAATACTCCCTGATGAAATATCTTTTGAACTTGAGAAATGTGTTCTTTTGGCTGCATCAAAAGCTGCTTTAATTGTTTCGGAATCAGAGATCGTTGTTGGTGAACCTATGGATGTACTGCTCACATTGCCATTTTGATCAACCCTAATATTGACCGT
>JBBRTR010000178.1:0-5284 GCA_038244215.1 Bacteroidales bacterium | reverse complement strand
AACTTGTTTTAAGCAGATAAGCAGTTCATTTAAATCTCAAATAGAAACTTCCCCAATCGTAAATCGTACCTCGTAAATCGTCAATTTTTTCCTGATCTCAAATCGTCAATTTCAAATAGAAACTTCCCCAATCGTCAATCGTACCTCGTAAATCGTCAATTTTTTTCCAATCACATCTGTAAAAGCTTAATTCTCAAATAGTAACTTCCCCAATCGTAAATCGTACTTTGTAAATCGTCAATTTTTTCCTGATCACACATACAACCATTTTCAATTTATAATCCCCTTTAACCGATATGTGATTTCGAAAAAGTCATTTATCATATTAATGAAGCCCTGACAGTTGAGTTTTTACAATTGAAAGTTTAATAATTACATACTATGAAAAAACCATTTTTCTCCTTTCTTTTTACATTAATCTCCATAGGTACCGGTATATTGCTTTCGGCATCGGAACCGGTTTATTATGGTAATTATGCGCCGGTGTACATGCTGCGGCCCGAAATGGAGCAGGCCGTGAAATCCGAAGCCGCTCAGCCACTGCGTAATACAGGGAAAATATACCTTTATGGGCAGTACATCCTGGTAAATGAAAAATATAAAGGCATACATGTTATTGATAACAGTAATCCGGCTGTACCAATCAACATTGCTTTTCTGCATATCGATGGATGCATTGATATGGCAGTAAAAAACAATGTTTTGTACGCTGATAATGCCGTTGATCTTATTGCGTTGAAAATTACCGACAACTTTGCAACCGTGCAGGTTACTGAAAGGATAAAGGGTATTTTCCCCGAAACGGAATCGCCCGACGGATACTACCCCAATTCTGCCACCAACCATTTCAGGCCTAAAAGCGGAATCCTTGTAGCCTGGAAAAAGAGAAGCTAATACCATAGAACTATGAAAAAGAACAGAATATATTTCCTGCTTTTAGCCATTCCTTTATTACTTTCAGGATGCGCCATGAGCGAAAAAAACAATGATTTCGGTGGTGAGCTTTCGGGTAAAGGCGGATCGCTGGCCCGTTTTACCATTTCGGGTGATTACCTTTACACGGTTGACCAAACTACACTTCACACCATAAGCCTTGCAAATACTGAGCACCCGCAAAAGGTGGCTGATAAATCACTTGGAATTTATACCGAAACCATTTATCCATACCAAAATTCACTTTTGCTGGGGACCGAAACAGGATTGTATGTATATGATCTCAGCAATCCGGCCAATCCGCAGTACATTACTTATTTTCAGCATATCCGTTCCTGCGATCCGGTAGTGGCCCAAGATGGATTTGCCTACATTACGCTGAATACACGTAACCAACGTTGCTCCAACGGCACCAATGAATTACAGATTGTGGATATACACAATTTGAATTCGCCACAGCTTGTAAAAACCATCAGTCTTACTACGCCTTTGGGTCTTGATATCAATAACGACACGCTTTATGTATGCGAGGAAGGTTTAACAGTGTACAATGTTGCCGACAAAAAGAATCCGGTTCAAATAAGTTACATCACCGGCATTGAGGCGCAAGACGTTATTTATCAGCAAGGCCGGATTATAGTTATAGGTACAAGCGGACTGTATCAGTATAAGCAAACATCTGCCGGATTACAAAACATCAGCATAATTCCAATAACACTTTGATCATGAAGAAACTTGTATTTACTGTTTGTTTTTTATGGCTGTTTAATTCAGTCTGTTTTTCGCAGGAAGCAATACCTTTCGGACCACGTTTGGGAGTCGGCTTTGTGCCACAATACACTATTTCGGGTGGCTTGCGTTTTGATATAGATCGTAGCATCTCAAAAACCTCGAACCAATGGCTGATTATATCGCCACAGGTTTTTATGCTCACTGGCAGGAGGTTTAATCACGATTTTAAAGATTTGTGGGGAGTTGGCATGGATGTAAAGCATAAGATTTTTCTGAAACCTGCCAACATGAAACCTTCGGGGTATTATGTGCAATATGGCGTTATGTTCCAATACTTTTCAATAAACGAAAACCGCGAACATACTGAATCATATGTCGAAAACGGAACTGAGTACTATTCTGTTTTTAAAGGCGAGGTGAACAGCCGTGTGAACAAATTCGGGGGCAATTTCAACCTGGGTTACCAGTGGCTTATCGGCGATAAGGTTTATTTTGATATTTATGCAGGCGCCGGTATCCGCATCAGTCATAACAGCAACCTCGAAGGATTCGATACCTGGTATAATAATTCCTGGGCCGATTATGGGTACTCGGGAACCTTGCTGGATGGCGGATTCAGGGTGGGAGTTTATTTCTGAAACCGATAATCCTTATCAAACTTATCCGTAATTGTGAGCAAGCTTAAAAGTTAATGATATGAAGACGTTAGCATGCATAATAAAAAATCGAAATTAAATGAGAAAAGGTATCTTTATAACATTTTGCTTATTAATTGCAGTCTGGACTTATGGACAGTCTTCGCAAAATCAATTTATCGGAATAAATGTCTTGCAATTGCCTGCTTTGACAATCAATGCAAACTACTCAATTGAACCAAAGCCATTTCTGACTCCAACAATGGATATTGGTTATGCCTTTAATTACAAGAAAAGTTTTGACTTTATTGGTAACTTACTGACGCCTCATTGCAAATGTGCCAATGATGGTTACGATATCGAGAAACTAACAGGCACTTACCTGAAAGTTGGAACATTCCTGAATTTGAGAAAATCATTCGAAAAACAGAATTTCTTTCATGTGGGATTATTTTTAAACAATTCCATTGTTCATGAAAGCGGAGACTACCGACCTGAAGAGGAAAGCGAGTCAAGTTTACAACCCGTGAGCCATACAATTTATATTCCCGGACTAAGTTTTTCAGGAGGTTATGAATTCTCCTTTTTCAAAAACATGAAATCAAATATTGACTTTCAAATTTCTTTGCCTGGTAAAAACTATGAAGACTTGTATGGTTACAGAAACTACATTCCTGGTATGGGTTATAGAGACTATGAGAAATATTGGTTCCCAATGCTTTTATGGAATTTAAAATACAGATTATGAAAAAATTACGCATGCTAATAAATAGGAATATGAGCGGCCTGCACGACCCAGCGATTATTCCCGGTTGAACTACATCCCGGTTAAATTAACGAAATTTTGTCTATGTACTTACTGACGGTTTTGTGTTTTCTACATGTTGAATATCAGAGTGTTGATATATTTTTCAACTTGCGTAATTCAGGACGAATCGGAAAACAAATTTACGACTAAAAACGTGATAATTTTTAAACAGGGCAAGAAAATAAAGAAATTGCACTTTTAGAAACAATTGTTCATATTCCGCCTATGTTAATACCAGATTTAGTTATCCTGACAATTGAAATTCCAGATGATTCTATAAAAGAAATAGAATTAACACAGCTACCAAAAAATTGGGTTAATTATCCTGCTCCAACTATACTTTCAGAAATTGCTGAAAATTGGGTTCAAAAAGAAGAAACTATTGCTCTTAAAGTTCCAAGTTGCATAATTCATAGTTCACATAATTTCATTTTAAACTGTAATCATCCAGATTATAAAAGAATAAAAATCTTAGATCAGCAGAATTTCTATTTTGACACCCGATTAAAAAAATAGAAAGCTATTGCTTCGAAGTTATCCGTTTAATCCGGTATCTTCACGAACTCCTTTCCAGTGATATTTGCAACTTCAAAACTTCACCCTGATATTTATGAATTTCACCGAACTTATCCTCAGCCGCCAGAGCGTTCGCCGCTATGCAAGTACACCCGTTGAATCCGAAAAAATAACCAAATGCCTCGAAGCTGCCCGTTTGGCGCCTTCGGCTAGCAACAGCCAGCCGTGGAAATTTATAGTTGTTGACCAGGAGCCTCTGCGCACCGAAGTGGCTAAAGCTACTTTCAGCGATATTAAACTGATTAATAAATTTACCACTCAGGCACCGGTATTAATTGTTATCGTTATGGAAAAGGCAAAACTAATTACCCGCCTTGCCATGATGGTGAAGAAAAAGGAATGGCCTTTGATTGATATTGGAATTACAGCCACGCATTTTTGCCTGCAGGCAACTGAACTTGGTCTTGGAACCTGTATGATCGGCTGGTTTGATGAAAATAAAATTAAAAAGCTGCTTCAGATTCCTTTGGATAAATCCATTGGATTGGTTATAAGCCTTGGATATGCGGTGGAAGGATACCCGCTTAGGACTAAAATCCGGAAAGCGATGGAGGAGATGGTGAGGTATAATGGGTATTGATTGTATGATTGTGATGATACAAAATAAAGAGGTATAACAGCCTGGCGATCTGCTTAACTATTTTCCTCTATTTAATCGTCGTGACGAAAGTTTCTTCCAAATACGATGAGCTATATCAATTTCGGTCTGTGAAAATCCGAAATGCTCTTTCAAAATTATTTGATTGGTAAATTTCAAGACTTCCTCTATATCGGTTTTATTCCGGATTAATTTGTCAATTTCTGACAGTAGTGATGCATTGTCTATGTGATACGGGAGTAAAATCCTCTCGGCTTCGTTGGGCATCAGCTCCAATACTCCACCTCCATGGCTTCGTCCGCTAACTTCTGTAAATGCCAAAGAAAGGGAATTGTAGTAACTTGCAGTTAAAGCTTCGATGTTTGTCCCTGGATGCACAAAAACACGATGCATTGTATCAGTTGTATATGCTCCGGCTTGGTTAATAATCAGTCTTGGATATAGATTATTTCTCCTTATGAAAAGTGCATCAGAGATTTTCAAAGAAGGAACGACAAACCAATCATTACGGATACCTGTTTTATACCCCTTGTGAATTTCTATGCTTTCGCCGAATTCAATATATTTGACTGCACCATTTTTTTTATTCAGGTTGTTCCTGTTTGGAAAAACCAGCAAATGTGCTTTTGCTTTAGAAAACTTATTTTTCTCCCAATCCTTATTGGTAAAAATAACACTGTTCACCTGAACACTTCTGCCAACCATTGGCCTTGCATATTCTTGCAAATCATATTCTTCAACCGTTGAAAGTGGTACGGTGAAAAAATCGTTTGAACCAGTCGTAATCCCAACTTCCACATTAGCAAATTTCCCGAGTACAGGAATGTTTCTGTCAATAGCTATATTTTCTAAAAAGTTTATTTCTTCCTGTTCCAAAAAATAGAAAGTCCATTTGTTAGACTTAAAATCAATTTTCTTTTTCGGACTTTTAAGTCTGGCTACATCTAGCATTTGAAGCTCACTAGCATCGCGTAGCTCAATATGCTCAATATTGTGAGTTTT
>JBBRTR010000177.1:0-5339 GCA_038244215.1 Bacteroidales bacterium | reverse complement strand
TGGTAATTAGCAGTTCCGCTCCCATCAATTGTAGTATCATTATCAATTGTTGGAAGTGAAGTTGTGGACCAACAAATGCCTTTTACTAAAATCGGATCAGTTCCTGTTGAAACAATATTAGTTGAACATTTTGCGTCAGTTTGACTTACATTAGTTATTGCAACTGTATTCAATACAGGTAAAACAACAACCACATCAACAACATTCGAATCTTCACAGGAGGAAAAGAACATTACAAATAAGATTGCAATCGATAGTATGTTTTTAAAAATCGCTTTCATGGTTTTAGAACCTTTGAGTTAAATTAATAAAAACTCTTCCCAGTGCATCACCACTGTCAAATGTAGCTTCAAAATCGGTGGAAAGCATTAGACTTTTGCTAATTCTCCACAAAATACTCAAATCAGCAATGTCCTGTTCAAAGATTTGAGCTTTACGGTATTCAAGTTCAGCCGAAAAATTTCCATCAAAAAAGTCTTTCGATAAAGTAGCTCCATAAATAAATCCTGAGATATTTGCAGTTTTAAGTGCTGTCCCGGTAACGGTTAGAGATGCATCAATCAAGGGTATTTTCGAATAGGTCAGATAACTCACTGCATTCATCGACTCATTCGATGTTGGCGTTTGAAGTCTGTAGCCCGCACTACCGCCCCAAGTTAAATATTTAATCGGCCGATAATAAAATCTAAAACGCAAACCCTGTCGCATTTCTTTTTCCAACAAACTGTCCACTCTGTTTTTGTAAGTTTCGTAATAATAAACATTCCGTCTTTCATCAAAAGTCATCGATAACGATAAATTATTTACAGGTCGGTAAGACAATGAGAGGTAAAGACTTGTAAGACTGATGTCATTTTTCGGTAGATTATTTTGAACACTATACAAATCAATTTCAGTGGAACCAAAAAAGTCTACATTTTTCAATAATGAATTGGAATGTTGTATATAAATGTACCTTCTATCTGTTTTAAAATCATTCATTTGATTAAAAAAGGCAATAGAAGTGCGAGAATAAGTGTATTCTTTCTGATAGTTATGAGCCACAAATGCTCCATATTGCAAAAGTTTTGAATCAAATCCGTAAGTGGAATCATTCGGGCGGAAACCTGCTAAAGCTCCAACTGTAATGCTTTTAAAAGATTTCTCAAATTGAAGTCCATCAACCGCTCCAATATTGGCTGTATTTACATTTATCTTTCTCCCAAGTGTTAAACTTGCAGTTTTATCAAAATCATATCGCAATGCCAGATTATACACTTTCAAATCATTGAATTTCTCCAATGGATTATTTATAGTATGCGTGTATGACATATAATTTTCGAGTGATAACCCTGAATTAGCAATATGAGAGGCGATAAATGACAGATTATAACGCATTCTGTAATTAGGAGTGGTCAGACTCATTGCATTAGATGAAAAATTGGAATAATTTGATACGGATAATCTGCCATCAAAACCAGATTTAAAGCCTTTTGAAGTTTCATTTTTATTTCCATTTTCAGGATTAATATTCGCTACTTCAATTGATTCATTTGACTTTTGAACTTTAACTTCCAATGGAATTTCAGTTTTAATACGGGCAACTACATTTGTTGAAAGTGCTAGTTTATTATCTCCAATTGCATTACAGATACAGGAAATAGATGAAAAATCTCGCACGATTAAAACAGGTTCGTGGATTTCATTTTTCAAAATGAAAAGTGTGTCACCAATTTGAATTCCAGTGGTATTCACAAAACTGACATAATAATTTTCAGTACTAATAAACGAAACATTACCTGTAAGTTCCTTATAACCAGATTGAGCAAATGATGTAATGCCTAAGCTGAGGAAAATAAATATCAGAAATCGCTTTATCATTTTCCGTTCTCCGTTTTTATAATTTGAATTCTTGATTATTTCCGTGGCATCTTACACATGAATTTCTTGCATTCCAAGTGGCATCATTCACATGACAATCGGTACAAGTTGACCATTTTCCTTTATGATGTCCTGAATAAATTGCGAAGATGGCATCATGTTGTTTAAATTTGACTATATTCCATGTTTTAGGACTATGACATTCAGTACAAGTGTATTTCGCAAAAACTCCTGAATGAGCCGGTATTATAGATGTTGCCTGTGCTTTCTTACTTCCGTGACATGAATTGCAATCAGGTGAAAGTTTTGTTCTAAAATCGCCTCCTTCGTGGCAATTATTACAACTAAGATTATGCGAACCTGTTATGGGGAAGAAACTGTGATCAAAACCTTTTCCTATCGTATTCCAATCCATTCCGGTATTCGAATGACAGCGAACACATTCAGTATCAAATCCCAATACTTTATGATCGTAAGGTTTCCCCGCAGTGGCAAAATATTTATCCTTATGGCAATCATAACAATCAGTCTTCATACTTTGGAAAATCAGAGTTGATTTTCCAGTATGGCAACGATTACAATCCAAAGTTTGATGCGAACCTCTGAGTGGAAATCCTGCCTGTTCATGAAGTGATTTGGTATTAGTCACAATCCATGATTTATTAGTATGACAACGTTCACAGTCTTTTCCTGTAGTTCCCTGATGGACATCCATATGACATTGGTTACAATTTGTTTTGGCATCTGTGAAAACAAGTGATACGTGACAACTCCGGCAATTCACATTTTTATGCTGACCAATTAATGGAAAACTTGTTTTGTTATGATCAAAACCAGTCTTAATTATCGACCAGTCCTTCATATTATGACAAATCTTACAATCTCGTTTGAAGTTTTCTCCATGAGGCGATTTTGCCTGAATATTAATTATCAGAAAAAAGATAGAAATTATAATGCTGAGTTTTCGCTTCATAATGCTACAATTAATTTTCAACAATGAGATTAAAATCTTTCCATACAGTTGCCTGCCGATAAACTGCTTTTGTACCCGAAGGAACATGAAGTTTACAGGCTTGATTATCCACACCATCAAAAGCTGTTGGTGAATTTACCATATCAATTGGAGACGGCGCTAAAATATAAATATCTTGCAATCCAATACAATTATAAAACGCTCGTTGACCGATATTTGATATATTTGCAGGCAATGTAATCGAAGTTATATTGGCACAATTGCTGAAAGCAGAATTATCAATATACATAATTTCGGGAGCTAAAATTACACTTCCTGATTTTGAAGTAACGCAGCGCTTTATCATTTGCATTCCTACATCTATCAGCAAACCGTTAGAATATGAATAAGCTGTATTTGTTGGATCAACATTGAAGGAAGTAATTTTGGGACAATTTTCAAAAACTTTTGAACCAATAGAAGCAATTCCTGCTGGAATATTAAAAACACCTGTCAGATTTATACACCCACTAAATGCTTCATTCCCAATTGTTGAAGTTGTTGTTGGAATTGTAATTGAGGTAAGTAAGCTACAATTAGCAAAAGAACTTGTTCCAATAGAATTAACCGTTTCGGGAATTGAATAACTCCCGGATTTACTAATCGGACATTGAATCAAAGTAGATTGATCAGTATTAAATAAAACACCATTCAAAGCCGAGAATCTTTGATTCAATGCATCAACTGTAAAGTTTGCCGAACAACTGGTAAATGCTGAAGTCTTAATATCTGTAACAGTGGATGAAATCTTAATTGATTGCAAATGATCACAATATGAAAATGCCCAAGCTTGAATGGAAACGACAGAATCAGGAATAATTACAGTTCCGGTTAAGCCACTACAACCCTGAAATGCTGATTGAGCAATAAATTTGGAGCCGGATAATTTTAATCCAGTCAGTTGAGAGCAATAGGAAAAAGCTTGTCGACCAATCGTATCGGTTACCGAAGCCGGAATTTCAAGTGTACCAGACAGGTTTAAACAATTTGTAAATGCATAATCACCAATTGATTTTATTGATTCCGGCAGAATTATCGTTTTTAAACTAGACTTTCCCTTTGCAAGACTTGGACTATAAAATGCAAATTCCGGGATTTTATTTGCCTTATATCTGAAAATGCGTTTTTCGCCACAACCTTCATAACCATTGTAAGACGTAATAATTGCTTTGCTTAAATCCACTATCTTTAAATTAGGCATTTCATCTCGCATCGTTTTGAAATCGCGCGCATCAATCGTATCAACGATAACAAGATGATTTATTAAAGACAAACTGAGAATAAGTGCATTTTCGAGTCCACCGGGATGAATTCCCTTTACAGTGGCCATTCCATTACCAAAGTTCACTTTTGAGCGAAAAATGCTGTCTTCATTACAACTATTGAAAGTTATAATTAAACTCAAGAACAGAACATTTAAAATTCTTTTTCTCATTTAGTTAATCGACAATAATTTGATTTATGACAGAATCAGAAACAAAAATAATACACTTTATTGAATATATTCTCTTAAATCTCAACTTATCATCTCTGAACAAGCAAAAAAAAAGAAAATAAGTAAATCTAAACGCAATAAAGGTTCAAAC
The DNA here is from genome assembly GCA_038244215.1 of Bacteroidales bacterium. Classification (GTDB taxonomy): domain Bacteria; phylum Bacteroidota; class Bacteroidia; order Bacteroidales; family Paludibacteraceae; genus Paludibacter. Next base: position 881 of record JBBRTR010000177.1, on the reverse strand, counting down.
CACTTACTTTCTTAATCTTTTTTGTTTTAATCTTATATTTTTTGAATCTTCTTAACAACTGTACCAGCCTTAGTATATATAACAGCTAAATAGGCACCTTTCGGTAGTTTTGAAATATTTACATTTTGAACATCACTCATCAATAAGATTTTCCCTGAAAGTGAACAGATATCAATTCCTTCGATATTTAATCCTGTCACATAAATTGATGAAACTGCTGGATTTGGATATACTGAATATAATTTATCCATTTCCACATTCTGAACTGCTGAACTTACCGGAGTCCATTGAACTGTAATAGCAGAAATTGATGCTATAGCGACACTTCCGGTAGAAAGAGTTCCGGTTGATGCCACAGGTCCTTTTGTAAATTTATATCCAACTACATGACTACTGGACGCTGTTCCAGCCTTATCATCAGTCAATTCCATTTTAACAGTATAGTCTCCATCGTTTTGTTGTACGCGTGGTGTTGCTGAATTTGTTCCATTCCAAGTACAATCTCTTTTTCCATATGAATTAAAATAAGTTGCAGCTGTGGTCGCGTCTACTATATTATAAGTTGAAGCAGTAGCGGTTTTCCAGTAATACATGTCGGACTTTTTACCTCCTGAGGTGCCAATCAATGTTTTAACCCAAGTTCCGACTGTTGCACTTTCCACATCTCCAATTACAATCCAACATGCATCATAACTATCCGGAGATTCACTTCCATTTGCTGTTTTTGTTGTATACGATACGGTCAATGTCCCTGCAGTTTGCGCATTCAATTGGGTAACTGCAAAAAGTAAAATAATTAGTTGTAAAATTTTTGTTCTCATAAAATAATTGTATTTGAATTTGTTAGTATTGGTAATTAATATTCTTATTTATTTTTAACT
>JBBRTR010000176.1:0-5385 GCA_038244215.1 Bacteroidales bacterium | reverse complement strand
TATGATGCGCCCCAGCAAGCGAAAGCAATGGGTGTTTATCCATATTTTCGTCCAATCGAATATGACCAGGATACTGTTGTTACCATAGGCGGCCAACGCGAATTAATGTTTGGTTCACATCGTTATCAGGGACTGACAAATCATCCCCGTTTAAAGGAAGCTGCCATCAAAGCTGTTGAGAAATACGGAACGGGTTGTGCCGGTTCACGTTTTTTAAATGGAACATTGGATATTCATATTGAACTGGAAGAACGTCTCGCCAAATTAGTTCACAAAGAAGCTGCTTTAGTTTATGCTACCGGATTTTCTGTTAATGCCGGAGTTGTTCCCTGTGTTACCGGTCGCGAAGATTATTTGATTTTTGACGAATTTGATCATGCTTCGATTATCGAAGGAAAAAGACTTGCATTTTCGAAACAATTGAAATATCGTCATAACGATATGGAAGATTTGGAACGGATGCTTCAAAAATGTGAACCCGATAAACTCAAATTAATTGTTGTTGATGGCGTTTTCAGCATGGAGGGAGATGTTGTAAAACTTCCTGAAATAGTTGAACTTTCAAAGAAATACAATGCATCAATTTATGTTGATGAAGCACATTCATTAGGCGTTTTTGGAAAAACAGGTGCTGGGATTTGTGAACATTTCGGTGTGTCAGACGACGTAGATTTGATTATGGGAACTTTCAGCAAATCACTCGGCACAATCGGTGGTTTTATTGCAGCTGATGAAAACATCATTAATTATCTGAAACATAATTCAAGAACCTTAATTTTCAGTGCTTCCATTACTCCGGCTTCAACCGGTTGTGTTCTAGCTGCGTTGGATGTTATGGCTGAAGAACCATGGCGCAAAGAAGCTTTGTGGGCAAATACAAATCGTGCAAAAGCAGGATTTTTGAAAGCAGGTTTTGAAATCGGACATACTCAAACTCCTATAATTCCATTGTATGTTCGTGATAATACAAAGACTTTCATTCTTACGAAGATGTTAATGGACGATGGTGTTTTTGTGAATCCGGTAGTTTCTCCGGCTGTTCGTTCCGAAGATTCGTTGATTCGTTATTCATTAATGGCAACTCACACTTTTGATCAAATCGATGAATCGATTGAAAAAATATCGAGAGAAGCTCGCAAACTTGGAATTATACAATAATTATTTCTAAAAAATAATTTTGAAATAAATTAATCGAATAGAACGAATCCTAAACAGATTGGTTCTATTCTTTGTTTAATTATAAAAATGTATAAACGCATTTCAAACCTTCAAACCTCAAACCTTTCAAACTTTTTTAAATGATTACAGTTTCAAATCTCGCCATTCAATTTGGCAAACGTGTTTTATTTTCCGATGTAAATCTTAAATTCACAGCCGGCAATTGTTATGGTGTTATCGGGGCCAATGGAGCAGGCAAATCCACACTTATCCGGATATTAAGCGGAGACCTTGACGCAACACGTGGTACGATTATGTTTGGTCCGGGCGAACGACTTTCGGTTTTAAAACAAGATCACTTCGAATTTGATGAATCTACCGTAATTGATACGGTAATGATGGGACATGACGTGCTTTGGAAAGTAAAAGATGAAAAAGATGCTATTTATCTGAAAGAAGATTTCACTGATGCCGATGGAATTCGTGCTTCGGAGCTTGAAGATAAATTTAATCAAATGAATGGCTGGAATGCCGAAAGTGATGCAGCCTCATTATTGAGTGGATTGGGAATCAAAGAAGATTTGCATTATTTGCAAATGAAAGAACTGAGCGGAATGGAGAAAGTTCGTGTGTTATTGGCACGTGCACTTTTTGGTAAACCCGATAACTTATTACTTGATGAACCAACCAACGACCTCGATGTTGATACCGTAATGTGGCTGGAAAATTATCTGGCAAATTACGAAAATACAGTTTTGGTTGTTTCGCATGACCGTCACTTCCTCGATGCCGTAAGTACTCATACTGTGGATATTGATTTTGGAAAAGTACAACTTTTTGCAGGTAATTATTCGTTTTGGTACGAATCAAGCCAATTAGCTTTGCGTCAGCAGCAAAATCAGAATAAAAAAGCTGACGAAAAACGCAAGGAACTGGAAGAATTTATTCGCCGATTTAGTGCCAATGTGGCCAAATCGAAACAAGCTACAAGTCGTAAGAAAATGCTTGAAAAACTGAATGTGGAAGAAATTCAGCCATCAACCCGTAAATATCCGGGTATAATTTTTACCCCCGATCGTGATCCGGGAAATATGGTATTGGAAATTGCCGGACTTGGAAAAACGCTTGATGATGGAACTGTGTTGTTCAAAGATGTGAATTTCAACGTGGAAAAGAATGATAAAATCATTTTCCTTTCAAAAGATCCACGGGCAATGACGGCTTTTTTTGAAATTATAAATGAACATGATAAAGCGCACGAAGGAACTTTCAATTGGGGAATAACCATCACACATGCTTATTTGCCGCTTGATAATTCGGAGTTTTTTAATACAGATTTGAATCTGGTTGACTGGCTTGGGCAGTTTTCAGATGATACTACAGAAGCATTTATTCGTGGTTATTTGGGTAAAATGCTTTTCTCAGGTGAAGAAATTTATAAAAAAGCCGGCGTGCTTTCAGGTGGTGAAAAAATGCGTTGCATGATTTCGCGTATGATGCTACGGAATGCCAACGTGATGATTCTCGATTCGCCGGCTAACCATTTGGATTTAGAGTCAATTCAGGCATTTAACAACACGCTTGTCAATTTTAAAGGAAATGTGCTTATGTCTTCGCATGACCGTGAATTTATCCAAACCGTTTGTAACCGAATTATCGAACTTACGCCGCGTGGAATCATTGACAAACAAATGGATTATGACGATTATATTACTTCTGAAGAAGTAAAAGCTGTGAAAGAAAGAATGTATAAATAATGGATAATCAAATTATCAGAAAACGCTCAAACATAAAATTTGAGCGTTTTTTTATTGATTTTGAGACAAAATATACTTTTGATAACTGAATTTAAATACGAATGCTGTCATTCTGTCACCAAAACCGTACTGGCATTTTTTTTGATTAAACAAGAATTCGTAAAACGAATCAATAAACTAATTAACATAAAACAAAATGAGTAAAGGAAACATTGGGGTAACGAGCGATAATATTTTCCCCGTTATTAAGAAGTTCTTGTATAGCGATCACGAGATTTTTCTGCGTGAATTAGTGTCGAATGCAGTGGATGCCACTCAAAAACTGAAAACGCTGGCTGCTGTCGGTGATTTTAAAGGCGAACTTGGTGATTTGACTGTTCGAATTGCAATAGATAAAAAGAAGGGTACACTCACCATTTCCGACCGCGGTATTGGAATGTCAGCCGAAGAAATTGACAAATACATCAATCAGATTGCTTTTTCGGGAGCTGAAGAGTTTCTTGAAAAATACAAAAATGATGCTCAGGCAATTATTGGCCATTTTGGACTTGGTTTCTATTCGTCGTTTATGGTTTCTAAAAAAGTGGAAATCTTTACACAAACATACAAAGATGATACTCCAGCACAACATTGGTCGTGCAAAGGTGACCCTGAATACACAATCGAAGATACGATTAAAGCTGATCGTGGAACTGATATTGTTTTGCATATTGACGATGATAACAAAGATTTCCTCGAAGAATCTAAAATTCAGGAACTGCTGACCAAATACTGCAAATTCCTTCCGATTGAAATTGCTTTTGGCAAAAAGAAAGAATGGAAAGATGGCAAAAATGTCGATACCGATCAGGATAATATCATCAATAATACCAATCCTGCCTGGACGCGTAAACCGGCTGATTTGACGGAAGAAGATTATATGTCATTTTATCATGAATTGAATCCAATGGGCGAAGATCCCTTGTTTCATATTCACTTGAATGTCGATTATCCGTTCAATCTCACCGGAATTCTTTATTTCCCGAAAATCAAGAATAACATTGATATGCAACGCAATAAAATTCAATTGTATAGCAATCAGGTTTATGTGACAGATCATGTGGAAAACATTGTTCCTGAATATCTTACATTGTTACATGGTGTGATTGATTCTCCGGATATTCCATTGAATGTTTCAAGAAGTTATTTGCAAAGTGATGCCAATGTAAAGAAAATATCGAGCCACATTACCAAAAAAGTGGCTGACCGTTTAGCTGATATTTTTAAAGCTGATCGTCCGGAATTTGAAGAAAAATGGGATAACCTGAAAGTATTCATTCAATATGGAATGCTCAGCGATGAAAAATTCTACGAACGTGGAGAAAAATTTGCTTTGCTCAAAAATGTAGACGGAAAATATTTTACTTTTGATGAATATAAAACACTGGTTGGCGAAAATCAAAAAGATAAAAACGGAGATGTTATTTATCTGTATGCCAGCAATTCAGACGAACAATACAGTTACATTCAACATGCCAAAGATAAAGGTTATGATGTGTTGATTATGGACGGACAATTGGATGTTCATGCGGTAAGTCAATTGGAACAGAAGTTTGAAAAAACACGTTTTGTCCGTGTTGACAGTGATGTAATTGATAAAATAATTCAGAAAGATGACACTGAAAAAGTGACACTTACTAACGAACAACGTGATGCATTGGTTTCGGTTTTTGAATCACAATTGCCAACGGTTGATAAAACGAACTTTATTATCACATTCGAGCAACTTGCTCCAACATCAAATCCAGTTTTCGTTACACAAAACGAATTTATGCGTCGAATGAAAGAAATGTCGGCTTTGCAGGGTGGAATGATGAGCTTTTACGGCGAAATGCCCGATAGCTATAATCTGGTTGTAAATACGGCTCATCCGGTTATTGAAAAATTATTGGCTGACGAAGAAACTACTTGTGGAACAGAACTAAGTCCTTTTGTTTCTGAAATAGCAATTGCCGAAGGTAAAAAATCAGTTTTAAAAGAAAATCAAAAAGGCAAAAAAGACGAAGAAATTCCGTCTGAAGAAAAAGCTCAGGTAGAAGAACTTGAAAAACAAATTCAAGAACTTACCGACAAGAAAAAAGCTGTTTTAAAAGCATTTGCAACTGAAAACAAACAGGTTCGTCAGTTAATAGATTTGGCTCTTTTGGCAAATAATATGCTGAAAGGCGAAGCACTGGCAAACTTTGTGAAACGGAGTGTGGAACTATTATAATTGACAGTTCACAGTTGATAGTTGGCAGCTAAAAATTAAAAAAACCGATTGACTCCAAGTCAATCGGTCTTTTAATTTAGACTAAGGAGCTGTCAATAAATAAAGTTTACAAGTTTGGTGAAATTATATAATTCCACTCTCCATGAAAATCATTCTTTACTATATTCAATTTTTGCTTTTCAAGTTCAGATACTTTTATTCCTGTCAGGTATATATTTT
>JBBRTR010000175.1:0-5404 GCA_038244215.1 Bacteroidales bacterium | reverse complement strand
TATCTTCCAAAATAATTTTGAATCATCAACTTGTTCACATAGAAAAGTAAAAGGTTTCTATTTTTCTTTTGTGTAGACAAAGATTCGCTAAAGGGAAAATCAACTTTACGAGTTTTTCAGCAGACCCTAATCCCTAAAAATAGTGCTCTTATTAATCTTAATTTATATGATTAAATCCGTTATTTAAACGTTGCATTCTCCAGAAAGATGTTTAAGACGATATTTTAGATTTATTTAATGTATTGATATATAATAAATATATTTATTATATTTGCATAGTATTACCTAGAGGTATGTATTAATGTGTTTGTGCCTGATTTCAAAAGAATGATTTTATAATTCACCGTCGTAGGGATGTAATTGTGATAGATTTTATTTTAAGGTTACAATAAACGTTTAATCTTTCCTTAGTTGCGAATCTTGACTGTTTTAATTAAAAAATGACTTGTTGAAATTTTAAAATATTGTACTAATTATTAAATTAAAGATTATGAAAAAGTTACTTCTACTTTCTTTTGTTTTTTTAATCGCATTAGTTGTTATTCCAAAAAACACAAATGCTGCTAAAACCGACTCAACAATGGTCGCTCGTGAATTAAGCAATGATCCTTTAGTTGATGGTATTTATGACGCTGTATGGAACGAAGTTCCATACACAAGTGTGCATAATTTAAAGGTAAATAATGCTTTAAGTGCATCCGACTTTGATGTGAAATTTAAAATTGGTTGGAAAATCAATATGGTTTATGTATTGATTGAAGTTATCGATGATAAAATTGTTATTGACCCTGGTTTTGCCAATTATCTTCAGGATTATACGATGATCATATTCGATTTTATAAAAGATAAAGGAGACTTCGCTGATAAAAACTCATTCTGGTATCGCAGCAATGCTGATGCTTCAAAAATTGATGGTCGTTATAATGGTAGTTGGACTGCTCCGGAAAGCGGTGTTATAGTAGGGGCGGGCAAAATTAATGGTGGTTACCTAATGGAATACTCAATCGATTCGTACTCATTTGGAGTCATTGATGATTTGGCAGTTGGTCAGAGAATTGGATTTGATCTTGAAACTGGGGATAATGACGATCAAGCAGTTGCACAACGTACTAGTCAATATTTTTGGTCAACTACATCAACTGGTAACGATTATGCTACCCCACTCGGCCAAGTAGGTTATGTAACTTTAACTGGACTAAATACTTCGGTTAAATCGTTAAGTAATCAGAGTCTTAATATTTTTCCAAATCCTACAAAAGAAATGTTCCGTTTGAATTGTAATGCCTCTTTGGTCGAAATTTATTCGCTTACAGGTTCTAAAGTAAAATCATTCAGCAATGTTAAGACAAACACCTTAATGTCAGTAAATAATATCAGTGGCATATATTTGTTGAAGGTTTACGAAGAAAATGGAAACGTTACTACTAAACGATTGGTTGTAAAGTAAGAAATTGTTCGTGTTGTATTGATTCAAACGAAACGAAGTCAAAATAAATCAGCTCCTAATTGACAACTGTCGATGGAGTAAAAAAACTTAATGTACAATCTTAATTGACTAATCGTAAATTTTCTGGTGTGCCAGCAGATAAGCTGAATATTTTTGTAGAAAAAGATATTCGATAATGAGATGTTTACCTATACCCTTGGAGAAGGTGATGTTGGGACTTATGTTGGGCATAATTGATTGATAAACAAATAGCTGTAAATATAAAAACAATAGATATAAAAACAATAGATTTGAAAATAATGCTTATGAGGAAAATGTATTATTCGATTGTATTCTTGGTTTTAACATTTTCTGTGTCGGCACAGGATTTTCCCACTGAGCGTGACGCATGGCTATGGCCCTTCTCTCAATTTAGCATTTGGAATATTCCGCTTGGTGCTGATGCACAATTCGAGATAGCAAACTTTCAAAAGGCTGGTTTTGTTGGCGTCGATGTTGAACGATTGATTGTAGTCAAATCAACCGATCCTATTCGCAATATTAAAGAACCTACTGCCTGGAACCAGCGCTGGCCAGGTGGAAACGCTATTGGCAGTATGCGGGTACCTGATGATTTAATTATTCCTGATGCAACATCAACTGATACGCCAAATGAATGTAGCGCTTTCCTTCAGCCCGATGGTCACACCATTAAGCAAATGGAACCTACATGCCGTGTAATGAAGGCATCGCAAATTGTTGGCTATCCCTACAACAAAGATATTGATATCTATGGCGAAGGCATTGGTGGAACACATTGGGGTTCAGGTTTATCAACTTTGGGTGGTTCAATTCGTAAAGGTGAACTTTTGGGTGACGCCCCAATTCGTCATGCCATCAAATGGCTTGTTTACGGCAAAAAATATCTTTATTTTTCAGCTTCTGTCAAGGGCTACAAATGGCCAGCCGACCGGTCTGATAGTTATGCATCCGGAAATTACGGTGGGTTAAATCCTAAACTGGTTCAGGGTACCTTGCTAGCTCTTCAACCAGACCTTGACATAGTAAAATTGAACTTAAAAACCCGTGCAGCCAAGAAAATAGCCCAGGCATTGAAAGATTATGGTGCATATATTTGTGACGATAGTGGTTGGGATTGCTATTATATCCCGATGGAATATGGTGTAAAAGAAGAAATACTTTCTACTGATAAAGCCAATCTGCATTCCAGTTCAGGTGATTATTTCAACGACATCAATAAAATAGCAATTAACTTATACATGGTTACTAATAACACAGCGAGTGCAATAGGTGGCGGAGGTGTAAAAAGAGCTCCATTGGCTCCGCCTTTTATTACAACCGCAGTAAATACGATCAAAAAATCAGATTTCAAGCTAAGTTATAATTCAATTAATAAAACCTTGAAATTGAATTCATGCGATTTCAAGAATGAACTTGTACTAATTGAAATTTATAACATTTTGGGTAATAAAATATTCGAAAAACAAGTTCAGCTGGAAAATGATTATCAAATGAATGTAAGTAGTTATTCAAAAGGTATCTATATCGTAAGTCTTTTAGCAGAAGGGAAACGGGATTCAGCAAAATTTATAATTTTAGAATAAAATATAAAAACCAAAATATGAAACAATTAGCTAGTTCAATTACAGTCTTGATTCTTCTTTTAAATGTCTATCAAGGTATATGCCAGAATGTTATAACAGGTGGTTACATGGAAGATGCAACGAAATGGAATTATGTAATAATTGGACAAGATGCAGGAGCAGAGCAGACTATCGAGTTCAATTACACCAATGATATTCCTACTGGGGGAAGCGGCGGATGCCTGCGATTAACCGGTACTCCAACTGGTGGTGGACTTGTTAATGCTGCGATCTTTCAAAAAGTAACCATCCAAAAGACCTTTAGCTATAAAGCTGATTTCCGCTTTAAGGACCTAAGTGCAAACCTAACCAACTTATGGTTTCAGGTGTATGTAACAAATTCCAAACCATTAGCTGGAGCCGACATTACATCTACCTTACTAAAAGGCATTAACACCTGGAATGGTTGTGGGGTAAAAGCTGATGGATGGCTTTCAAAAATAGGTTGTGAAGGCCCAGGCCTCACCTTTAGTTTGGGAACGACGCCTGGGGATACCACCGTTTGGTTGGCTATAAAATATGGAAGTGGCTGGACTACTGAGTCATATGATTTATTGATTGATGATGTGACTCTTGAGTCTTCAAAAATCGAATCAATTGCATTAAATTGTAGCCGGGCAGTGGTTGGTGTAGATCAAACTTTGTCAATTGAAGCGTTGGTTTCACCTGAAAACACTTTAAATGCAACGTTAACCTGGAGTGTAAGCAACGAAACGGGCAAAGCAACAATTGATGAAAAGGGTGTTTTAAACGGCGTCGCAGTTGGCAAAATTACAGTTACTGCCAAATCAAACGATGGAGGCAATGCTATGGCCAGTAAAGAATTGGAAGTCATTGAAAAGTTTGTCTCTGTCAATACAATTATCGTTCATAGTTCTGAAGAGTTAAATACAATTTCAACCGATAAAGGAACTTTGCAAATGGTCGCCGATATAACGCCGACTGATGCTACTCTGAAACCAGTGGTTTGGAAGGTTATAAACGGAACAGGAAAGGCGTCAATTTCTTTAGCTGGTTTATTAAAAGCCAAAGAAAATGGTACTGTAAAAGTCAGTGCGACTTCAACGGATGGATCTGGTATTTCAGTTGAAATGGTGGTTAATATTTCAAATCAGATTGCTCCAACAATTTATAAAATAATCCCTTTAGGTGATTCAAAAACAGCTGGCGGAGCCAATGAAAACGATCAGTACAGCTGGCGGGGCCTGCTACGCAAACAACTCATTCGGAATGATTATGGTGTTGATTACATTGGTTCACAGAAACAAATGGCTTATGGCGATACTATTCCTTACGATACTGATAATTGTGGTTATGGTGGTTACACCGTCGGACCAGATACTTACAAATGGTGCCCAACATGCGAAACCATTGGAATATATGAACATATTGAAGGATGGTTAAAACTTGCCGGATATCCTGATATCATAATCTTATCAGCTGGTATCAACGATTTATTGGGGAACGATGCTGATCATCCGGCAAACTTCAAAGCCACAACTCCACAACGATACCGGAATTTGGTCAATAAAATAAGGCAGTTACGTCCCGAGACCAAACTTTTACTTTGCACTGTTGAACCAGTAAAATGGGATAAAAATTGGGGCGCAAAAGGTACAGGTCTGGGAAATCTGAATGATACCATCCGTTCGATTGCCAATTTTAGCGCCTCCGATGATATTTATCTGGCCGATTTGTATACCGATTTTATAAAGTCGTGGAACAACGCTTTCTTTTTCGATGAAGTCCACCTGTCGAAATTGGGTGCAACTTTCACTGCGAATATCATTTACAATGCCATAACTCCACTTATGGCAAAAAAGGGTACAACAAGAGCATCCGAAATTGAAGTGAAAAAGAACAATTTCCTTTACTTTCCTAATCCGGTAAAACCAAATCAACTTTTAACAATTGATTTTCAGGGCGCAGTTGAACCCTTTAGTCTGAAATTGATAAATTTAGAAGGGAAAGTTGTTTATGCCCAAAATATATTCAAAAGTAGTAATATTTCTTTTTTGTTTCCGGAATTGCAGAAAGGTATCTACCTGTTGAATCTTTGCAGTGTAAAAGAAATACTTACGAACAAAATTGTTGTTCAGTAATATTTATTTTTTATTCCTGCATTAAAATTATCAGATTTGTTTACTAAATTAACGACCTCAAATTTTGAAAGTCATACTAAATTATAACATTATGAAAAAGGTGCCACTCATAATAATTTTGATTTCATTATTTTTTCAAAACATATCCTGTTTTTCGCAAATTTCGTCGGAAAATGCAACTACTCCTCCGATGGGATGGAACAGTTGGGATT
>JBBRTR010000174.1:0-5423 GCA_038244215.1 Bacteroidales bacterium | reverse complement strand
TTCAGGCACTAAGTTAGGTGATTTTTTTCAACTGTCAACATCCTCGTATGTTATTTATTACTAAATATATACGATGGGTTTTGACAGTCTTTTTAATGGTCAATTGCGGATGTAAGGTGATACTATACTAATTTAATTTTTGTAACAGTGAAATGAACTTTATTTCGTTAAAATACTGCAAGAAGGACAGAATAAAGAAAAATAATAGTGATATTATAATAATTTAATAGTGATACTATTGTAATATACAAATATTGCTTTACCTTTGCAACGGTAATGAGAAACCCCTAATTCCTAAAGGGAAAATTAAGAAGTATATTCAATTTAAAAGTATATATGAAAATAGATAAGGAATCAATAAATACAAGTAATTCAATTCCCCTTCAGGGGTTAGGGGTAAATTCCCCTTTAGGGGTTAGGGGCCTGGCAATAAACGAACGATATACTCAACTCAGCGAAACCAGTTGTTGCCTTTCATGCGGAGGCGCTATTAACCATGCCAAAGCTCAGATTGGGGAGATTTGTGTTGACCTTGGAAGCGGAAAAGGGAATGATGTTATTCGACTTGCTGAATCGGTTGGTGAAACCGGACACGCTTTTGGTATTGATATTTCTGAAGGCATGATTGCAAAATCAATTGCAAATTTAGCACGTTTTGAAGTTCAGAATGCAACTATTTTGCGGTCAGAGTTGGAAAATCTACCCTTAGAAAATGACAGCGTAAATCTGGTCATCTCAAATTGCACAATTAACCATGCTTCCGACAAACAAGTAGTTTGGAATGAAGTGTATCGTATTTTAAAGATCGGAGGGCGTTTTGTGGTCAGTGATATTTATGCAACAACGCCTATTGATAACCAATACAAGAATGATCCTGTGGCGGTTGCCGAATGCTGGGCTGGTGCAGTTACAAAAGATGAATATCTGACTATGCTTGAAAAAGCAGGTTTTAAAAATATAATAATTTACGAAGAATCGGCACCTTACGAAAAAGGAAAAGCCGAAGTAGTAAGTTTCACAATTTCAGGTTATAAATAATAAAAATACTCCAGAACAAAATGTTGAGGAGCATATTCACAACTAAAATCAATAAATAATGAAAAGTGTAGTGAAGAAAAGCTGTGGTTGCAAAACCAACAGCACCGAATCAAAACAAGCACAATGTTGTGCTAAAGTTTCGATTATCGTAGCCGGTTGTCATGACTAAGCTGTGAGACCCCTAACCCCTAAAGGGGAACAAAACAGGTTCTTCTTTTGGGTTAGGTTATTCATTGAAAATATTTAGATAATAACTTACTATTCTATGCCAAATAAAGATTTGTTGTTACAATACAATGCTAATTCCAATTCCCCTTTAGGGGTTAGGGGTCTTTCCAATCACAATATAATTACTCCCATTAAAGACTCTGAAGATTTCTTCATTGTCAATCCCTTGAGCAAATCGGCAGATATTATTTCGGCTAACGAAGTAAAAATGCTGAAAAACAAACTTGACCCGAATGGCGAATTTGCCAAAAGAGGTTATCTGGTGGATGAAGCAAAAGAAAAACGTGATTTTAAACTTGCTTATCTCGATTTCACTGAGAAACGCGAAGAAGATGAAATACAATTGTTTTTTGTACCGAATTATTCATGCAATTTTGCCTGTTCATACTGTTATCAGGAAGGTTACAATCCGGTTCAGAAAGCAGTTACAAATGAGGTGATTGATGCATTTTTCAATTATATCAATACTGAATTTGCCGGAAAAAGAAAATACATAACCGTTTTTGGAGGCGAACCTTTGTTGCCGGGAGAAAATCAGCGCAAAATGATTTCTTATATGATTGAAAAGGCAAATGAAGCAAAATTAGATCTTGCTTTTGTTACAAATGGCTATACTTTAGCTTCTTATGTTGATTTATTGAAAACCGCCAGCATTCGTGAAGTTCAGGTTACATTAGACGGAACTCAGGAAGTGCATGACGGTCGCCGTTATCTGAAAGGAAAACAACCAACTTTTGATAAAATTGTAGAAGGAATCGATGCTTGTCTGGCAGCCGGAATCGATATCAATCTGAGAATGGTTATTGACAAGGAAAATATCGGAAATCTTGCCGGTCTTTCTCGTTTTGCAATAGATAATGGCTGGACAAGTTCTCCGCTTTTCAAGACTCAGATCGGTCGAAATTACGAACTGCATTTTTGCAACAGTACGCCCGAAAAATTATTCGACCGTGCCACTTTGTATGAACATTTATACGAATTATTGAAAGTACATCCTTATATAGCTGAGTTTTACAAACCAGCTTTTTCGATTGCAAAGTATATTTCGGAACACGAAGAATTACCCATGGCGTTATTCGATTCATGTCCGGCTTGCAAAACCGAATGGGCTTTCGACTTTACCGGAACAATTTATTCATGCACGGCGACAGTAGGAAATAAAGGGGACGAATTGGGAACTTTTTATCCTGAAATTACTAAAAACGAACTTGCGATTGAAAGCTGGCAAAACCGCGATATAACAACCATTGAGGAATGTAAAACCTGCTCAGTTGCTTTGGCTTGTGGAGGTGGTTGCGCTTCGGTGGCAAAACACAAAAACGGGCACCCGAATTCACCCGATTGTCGTCCGGTGAAAGAATTATTATCGTTGGGTGCGGCGTATTATTTAAACAAATAATCCTTGCCCCCTAACCCCCTGAAGGGGGAATTAAAGAGTTCAACTTTGAGATTTCTCTATCATGATATATGAAAACATGAACATGTATAAAATAATAATAATAACAAAACTAATATTAAGTCCCCTCCTTCGGAGGGATTTAGGGAGGCCTTATGAAAGAAATTAATGCAATAGACTTTGAAAAAGAAGTTTTAAACGAAGAGAAAGTAGTTGTTGATTTTTATTCAACCGAATGTCCGCCCTGTGAAGCATTGGCTCCAAAATTTGAAGCAATGGCTGAATTGTATGGTAAGAAAATTAAATTTCTGAAGATTTTCCGTCAGGGAAACCGCGAGCTAGCAAGCGAATTAGGTGTAAGCTCCTCTCCTACTTTATTGTTTTTTGAAAACGGAAAACAAGTTCAGAGTTCCATCAGTGGTGGAATTAAAAAATCCGAAATTATGGAACGGTTGGATGCCATGCTTTCTACTGATGATATATTGGAAGTAAAAGCGAATCAGAAACCGGTTTACTCAGAGTATGATGTTGCTATTTTGGGCGGTGGTCCTGCAGGGCTTACGGCTGGAATTTATCTGGGTCAGGCCAAAATCAAAACTGTTTTGATAGATCCTGCACTTCCGGGCGGTTACATGGGCATCACGCATCAGGTTTCAAATTATCCTGGTTTTGAACAACCACAACCGGGATTTATGTTGGCACATTGCATGAGCGAACAAGCCAAACACACCGGAATTGACTTGAAAGTAGCTGTGGATATCACTTCGGTTGATTTAGTGAAAAAAGAAATTGTGATTGACCAACTGGAAACAATCCGTGCGAAGAAAATAATCATTGCCACCGGAACGACTCCAAACACGATGAATGCGCCTGGCGAAATGGAATACAAAGGAAAAGGAATATCTTATTGTGCAACCTGTGATGCTAAATACTTTGTAGATAAAGATGTTACGGTTATCGGTGGAGGAAATTCGGCGGTTGAAGAAGCACTTTTCATAACAAAGTTTGCCAGAAAAGTAACCATGATTCATCAATTCGATAAACTGACAGCCAATCAAACTGCCATTGAACATTTAGAAGCCAATGATAAAATCAATGTACTATACGAACATGAACCGCGTAAATTCGAAAAACGCAATGGTAACATGGTTGCAACACTTGAAGATTTGAAAACCAAGGAGATAAAAGAACTTGAATCTGATGGCGTATTCGTATTTGTTGGTTTTAAATCGAATGTATCCGTGCTAGGCGAAACCTTGCCAGAAATGGATAAATGGGGTTATATTAAAACGAATGAAGATATGAAAACCAGTTTGCCTGATATTTATGCTGTTGGTGACATTATCAGTAAAAAATACCGTCAGATTACAACAGCTGTAGCCGATGGAACAATAGCAGCAATCATGATTTCAAAAGAATTATAAACCTCTCCCTAACCCACCCAAAGGAGAGGAAAATGAGAAAAAAACATGTTTTTTTGATTAATCAACTTTAAAAATCAAATATAGGAACAATTGTCAAAGTAATCAGAATCAATTAAACAGTAATACATTTGGCTGTTCCTGTCATTCTTATATTCAGTAAATTACAAATTGTATGGAAAATCAAAAAAAACTATATTCTGAAACCGATTTAAAAATGATGCATGCTGCAGAGGAGTCTTTATTAATGGGGAAAAACCGGATTGAAGAATTGAAGTTATATGCTTCAAATTCAGGAATAAAACGAATCGGAATTGCACATTGTATTGGAATGACCCGTGAAGCTCAACAACTGAAAGATCGGCTTTCGGATCAGTTTGAAGTGTACACCGTGGATTGCAAATACGGTAAAGTACCGGCTACAGAAATGCTTGATGACGAAACTCAACACGGAACATCCTGTAATCCAGCTGGTCAGGCAGCTTTTTTGGCAGAAAACAAAACAGAACTGAATGTTTCATTTGGATTGTGTATGGGGCATGATATTCTGTTCAACATGAAATCGAAAGCACCGACAACAACGCTGGTTGTAAAAGACCGAGAACATAAACACAACACATTTATTGAATTTACTAAAACTAATTTATAATCTCCAAACGTATGAATACAGCATTAATAGTCATAGCCATCGTATTGGGAATCATAGTCATTCTCAATATTTATGCCCGTTCAAAAATGAAAAATGCTCCTAAAACAGTTGATAATGAAAATATAATCACGCTTACTGATAAAAATTTCAATCAACAGACCAAAGGAAAAACCGTTTTGGTGGATTTTTGGGCAGAATGGTGTGCTCCTTGCCGGATGATGACTCCGATTTTGAACGATGTAGCTTCAGAACTTCCCGAAAGTTATCATGTAGGTAAAATTAATATTGATCAATACCAATCGTTGGCACAACAATTTAAAGTACGAAATATCCCTACTTTGGTACTTTTCAAAAATGGTAAAGAAATAAGTCGTTTTGTTGGAGTAAAAACGAAAGATTATTTGCTAAAGGAATTAAAAAAATAACCCCTAACCCCTAAAGGGTAACTGAGTTACTTTTATCTTGAAATTTAAATAATTTATAAACTAATTTAATCGCCCTTTAGGGGTTTGGGTATATGAAAAAAGTTTTGATTCTTGGTGTAAATTTGAAAACAATTCCAAAACCTTTTGTCAATTAAATAATTATATGTAACTTTGCAGCCGCTTTAATAAAAACTAGTAATAATAATTAAAAAGCTAACAAACAGTATGTTAAACCATTATGAAACCGTTTTCATTCTAACTCCCGT
>JBBRTR010000173.1:0-5494 GCA_038244215.1 Bacteroidales bacterium | reverse complement strand
GGTCTTTTTTTAATGCGTGATTTTATCCCACTCCAAGTATAACTGTATTCTTTATACAACATTTTGCGACTACAGGCTTCTGATTTGCTGATCTTCATACCATTTTCTATTAACTTTTAACATTTAACCATTAACGGACTACCCCCAATGGCAGGAATTTACATTCATATTCCCTTCTGCAAACATAAATGCAATTACTGCAATTTCTATTCCCTGGCCAGTACCCGGAATATGGATGAGGTGGCACATGCCATTGTGAGCGAACTAGAGCAGCGGAAAGATTATTTAATGGGCCATACTGTGGAAACCATATATTTTGGCGGAGGTACACCTTCAATAATTGAAATATCAGACATTGAAAATATACTGAAAGCTATTTACAGGAATTTTCCAGTTGATAAAGAGGCAGAAATAACGCTTGAAGCAAATCCTGATGACTTGAGTCCTGAAAAGCTTTCGGCACTTAAAAATTCAGGCATTAACCGGCTAAGTATAGGCATACAATCTTTCCGGCAGGAAGATCTGGATTTTTTAAGCCGCACGCATACTTCTTCGCAGGTTAGCCAATGTATAATGGATGCAAAACAGGCAGGATTTCACAACCTGAGTATCGATCTTATTTATGGCATTCCAACTCTCTCAGATGAAGGATGGAGAAATAATCTTGAAAAAGCTTTCTCTCTTGGGATATCGCATATTTCGGCCTACGCACTTACTGTTGAGAATAAAACCCCGCTTGAAGTCATGATCCGGAAAGGGAAAATGAAGCCTGTTAACGAAAACCTATCACTTTCACACTATCACATCCTTAGCCGTTTGATGCAGCAAAATGGATACGAGCATTATGAAATATCCAATTTTTGCCTTCCGGGTGCTTATTCGCGCCACAACACAGCATACTGGCAAAGCAAACCATACCTTGGAGTTGGCCCATCGGCTCATTCGTATAACGGAACTTCACGTTGCTGGAATGTGGCCAACCTGGTAAAATATATTGAAACCGCAGCATTAGGAAATGTTGAATCGGAGCAGGAACAACTGAGCATTGTTACGCAATTGAACGAATATATCATGACCTCCCTCCGCACCATGTGGGGCTGCAATTTGGAATTAGTAAAACAAAAGTTCGGAGAAGCGGTTGCTGAAAAACTTCATGCTGATGCGCTGATTTATATGGAAAAAAATCAGATGATTTATAGGGAAGGCATACTTATACTTACTCCTGAGGGAAGGCTTTTTGCAGATGGAATTTCGGTGGAGTTGTTCGGGGAGGAAGAATAAGCCGGAACGTTATTGATTTCCCTTTGGCAAACTTTACCGCAGTTTCCTTATAATGAGATATATTGTTAACTATAAAACTCTCCGATGTGCCAAAGAATACCAGACGGATCGTGAATAAAACATTCTCTGCCCCAATCGTTTTCCCTGATCGGAATTATCCTTACACTTTCATATTTGGCTGTCAGGTTTAAAGCAAGAAGTTCATTCCAAAAGCGGCCTACATCTTCAACTTCCAGGAAAATCATCGTATTGTCAATCCAATCCTTCACATTGGCATCCTGTAAATAAAAACCTAATCCATCGGTATTGAAATACGACATAGTATGACTCAAAACGCTTTCACGGAATCCTAAATCCAGGTAAAACTTCCTTGAAAGTGCAAAGTCTTTGGCGCCAATGAACGGCCGTATCGATTTAGCTTTATGATCCATTATTTTCGAATTTTAGTTTGTTAAAGGCAACTTCATGCTGAAACTTTCAAATTTCCAATTTAGTTATGCAATTGCAGCCATCGTACCAATATCTTCCCTTCCTTTTATTTCGACTCTGCTTCTATCCCTAAAGGCTGATGATCGGCAAATTCAAAATTGTTTTGCACCGTATTGGCTGAAATCAGCTTTACATTCGGCGAAAGCATAAAGAAATCGATAACGGTAGTTGGCGTTTTCCCTTTGGGGTATGGCTTATCCACATTGCGGTTGGTAGCGTTATTCTGATCAAACGCCAAGGTGAAACCTTCCGGTAGAAAATCACACGAAATTCCGGGCGAAATGATACACCGAAAGCAAGTGCCAGATTGTATATATCCATTCTGGAATGAAATTGATCGGGCAAATTTAGCTCTTAATCCGGCAGGTTTTATAACATCACGTGCCGGAATTAACATGACAAAAAGGGAAGTTTAATACCTGAGTTACACACATGCATCAGCTATAAAGATGAATTTTTCAACTATATCAGCATTTTCGGGAACATAATCCCCGTTAAGCGGTTATTTGTTTATTGATGTAAAATCAACCAAAAGTACAATTGACAATCTGTTTCAGATAACTTTACTTTGTTGACAAATTACAGCCCAATGATAACAATTTGCATCATCGAAGATTTAATCGAAATTCAAAACGGTTTACAAACCATTATTGAGAGTGATTCGCGTTTTGAGCTGTTGCAGTGTTTTGAAAATGCTGAAACTGCAATTGCAGAACTACCGCTGCTAAAACCGGATATTGTTTTAACAGATATAAATCTGCCCGGCAAAAGCGGTATTGATTGTATTACTGAAGTAAAATCGAAAATTCCCGACACACAATTTATAATGTTTACCATTTATGAAGATAATGACCAGGTTTTTGAGGCCCTGAAAGCCGGTGCAAGTGGGTACATTCTGAAAAATACCTCACCCGAAAAAATCATCGCATCATTGATTGAACTTCATGGTGGCGGAAGTCCGATGTCGCCCAAAATTGCCCGAATGGTATTGAGTTCTTTTAACGTAATTACAAAAAATAATGTAAGTGAACTTATTTCAAAACGTGAGCAGGAAGTATTGGAATTGCTCAGTAAAGGATTTTTATACAAGGAAATTGCCGAAAAGCTCAACATTACCCTAAGTACCGTAAAACGACATCTGAATCATGTGTATGAGAAATTACAGGTTCAGAATAAAACCGAGGCTATCAATAAAATGTATGGAAAATGAAACAACATGTGTTGAAAGCTTTAATCCTTTTTCTGTTATTATTAATTCTGGACGGAACTGTTTTTGCCCAGATTGATAAGAAGGAAGGAGATAGATTATTGCATGAAATTTATTTTGGAAAGACGGATACTGCAAAAGTTTTTGCGCATTATATCTATGGCGATTTATGGTTTAATATTAATAATGATAGTGCATCTCACTACTATAACAAAGGCAAGCAATTAGCTATAAAGGTTAAAAATCCATATTTAGAAGCAGTTTCGCATGGCTATTTAATAGTTCTACTCAATAATGAAGGCAAGTATAAAGAAGCCCTTCAGTTATGTCTCGATGCTGAAAAACTGTTCATTGAAGCAAAGGCCTCACCAAGGAATTTTGTTATTGTTTACGTCAATCTGGGAAACGAATGGCAATACCTTGGGGCATTCAATAATGCTGCTCAAAATTATTTTAAAGCTTTAAAACTTGCGGAACAGATGAACGATTGTATATTTCAATCGGTTTGTTTAAATAACCTCTCAAGTCTATATTTAGAAATGCTGGATTCAAAAAATCATTTGATATATGCTGAAAAAGGAAAAGCAAAAGCGATTGAATGCAACGACGATTATCGCATTTTTTCATCAAGTATAAATTTAATCGGCGCTTATGTGGCATACAATAAATTTGAAGCTGCAAAAACTGAAATCGGTAATCTGGAGAGAATTAAAACCAAACTCTCCGACCCTGAATATGATCTTGACGTGGCAATGGCAAAAGCCGATTATTATCAAAAGATAAAAAATGATGCATCCGCCATTAAAAACTATCTGTTTGTACTTGAAAAATGTAAAAACTACAACAACAAAGAGTATGAATTATCTGCTGCTAAGCAACTTGCACTTATTTATTTCAAAAATAATCAATTAGAGGAATCCATAAATTTTGCTGCCAAAGCTTTGGGGCTTTCAACCGAAACCGAAGCGCGAAACGAAAAAGCAGAAATTGTTAAACTATTTGCTGATATAGCAGAGAAAAAGGGAAATTTCAGGGAGAGTTTGTACTATAGAAAGGAATGGGAGATGATTAAAGATACCATTGCATTGGTGGCAAGCAATAATGTAGTTACAAAACTTGAAATGGAATACCAGAATGAAAAAAAAGAACTTCAGATAAAATCCCTTATCCAGCTAAATGAAATAAAAGATTTAAAAATAAAACGTCGGTTATGGACAGCCATAACCCTGTTTTTTGCATTTATAGGTATGGTAGTATTTGCTTTTACTCAATTCAAAAACTTTCGAACAAAAAAAGCGTTGCTGATTGCCCGGCAAGATAATGCCATAGCCGAGGAACGTTTGCGGATAGCCAGTGATATGCACGATGATGTAGGCTCGGGTTTAAGTCGTATCAGATATATAATCGGGGCAGTATTAAATGGGCAGACCGAACAAAATCAGGGTCTTGCAAAAATTACAGAGATTACCGACGATTCAATCCAGAAAATGAAAGAAATTATCTGGTCGCTCAACGAAAGCAACCAAAACCTCGAAGACCTGATTTATTACATCCGCGGACAGATGAGCAAAATGGCCGATGATGCCAATGTGAGTTTTGATTGCCAATTGCCCGAAAACATTCCCTCGGTTTTCTTTGGCTGGAAACGAAACCGCCATACCTATCTTTTGGTGAAAGAAGTGGTTAACAACGCTTTGAAACATGCCCGTGCTAACGCGATTACACTGCATTTCGAAATATCTGATAATTTCCGCATAACCATAAGCGACGATGGTGCAGGATTTGATACAACCAAAAATTTCATGGGAAACGGTCTGAATAACTACAAAAAGCGAATTGCCGAACTGAATGCCCAGTACACACTGGTATCGGAAATTGGAAAAGGAACAACCTTTGATGTGCAGTTACCGTTTCATGTTTAAATTTAATTTGGATCTTATTATTCTCTATTCATGACTATATTATATTTTCATTTGCTGGGGAAATTAAGGCATTATCAGATATCTCATTTTTAAATAATTTACTATAGATCAATAGATTAATTCGGAAATTGAAGCAGTATTTATATATTTTTACTTTTTACTTGAATAAAAAGTAACAAAAATTCAAGGCTTTATAACAATGCTGGCGTTTCTAAGCCAGAGGTATCTCCTCGCAATACAAGGCATGAAAGAGCACAACAAATCCTTGCATTTTGCCATGCTGTGTATTGCTACGCACATGCCATCCACACATACCTCCGGCTAATAACCGCTGGCGCATTTTTATAAGGCCGATCCTTTCTAAGAAAATCTATTCTTATGGCGACATTGAGGAATAACGGTTTGGCTCATGAGCACAATTTTCGGGGTGGACGGACCGGCCTAATAGAAATTTTACAACAGATGTTGACGAAGGTAAAACGCGCAGGCATGTGCGTAGCAAAACACCAGCTTCAAGTGCTGTCAGGATGATGTTCCCAACTTCACAAGCCTTGTTTTGCGAGCCTTTACCGAGGCATACAGATGTGTAAAATTT
>JBBRTR010000172.1:0-5548 GCA_038244215.1 Bacteroidales bacterium | reverse complement strand
TTACAGCAATTACTGCCGGATTATTCTTCCTGATTCGCTTTGTCGTTCAGACTTCCATCATTAATAATTCCGCGAAATACTTTGGTGATCGTAAACATTTCTTCATGTTACCACTTTTCGATATTTATTTACCAGTATTGAGTCTTTATATTCTGACTTTTGGACGTTGGACTTCACGAAATAATACAATTCGTTGGAAATAAAACAGCATTTATTTGGTCACGAGCACAAGCTGTGTTTTTGAATTAGCGGTTTTAATTTTATCTTTCATTGAACCAGGTTGATAAGCGGTAACTAATACAGAATAAGGATATTTTGTCCTTACCGGAATGCTATCCGGCTCAATAATAAGTCGGTTATTTTTATCAATTCTTGCAGCTCCGCTTTTTACAAAATACTTTACTTTAAGACCAGAAGTTGCTTTGGCATTTAAAATAATGGGCTTGAGTTTTTCTAATTTCTGATTTTCAATCTTCGGAAAATTAATCACATTTTCTTTTCCTAAACTAATATTTTTGAAATTCAGTCTCCCGGGTTGAACGGAATTTCGGTATTTTTCATTTCCCTCTTCACGAACAATCAGATAATTTGGTGAATCAAAGCGTGGAACATATTCGAAAGTATGGTTGTCGATTTTGATTAGATTTCCGCTCATATTCTCCACTTGCAAAGGATTTCCTGAATTTGAAAATTCATCATTTCTATTGTAAAAGGAATAAAGTTTTCCAAAGTCAGGACTATTTTTATCGTCCGTAAATTTATTTGGGAAACTACCCTGTGGCATTTTATAGTATGGTACTGCATTGATTGTCAATGTTCCGTCGTTATTTAAAATGTAAGGAATATCATACATGATAGCACGCCACCAGCCCTTTTCATAGTTTCCATTCGCATCGGCAAAACCAGCAATTTGTGCTGTTCTGTTCATAGAAACATTCGCCATATTATAGGCAGAAATTGCAGTTTCGTAAGTTGGAAACCAAGCGTTATTTCGTTCAGATTCGGTTGCATTTGTGTATTTTATTGGTGTAAAACCTTTATATCCGGGAACTATTGGCTGGCAAACCCAACCTTGATCCTGAGAAATGGTTTTTAAATTTCCTTTTGAATCGAATCGAAGTGCGCAAATTGCATGCATCCATTCGGCAATATTATGTATCAAAGCTTTACTACAATCAAAATGGCCGGTGTTTGGGTCGAAGAAATAAGATACAAGTAAATGATTGTCAGTTCTGGATTTGATGAGATTGGGATATGATTTTTCTTTTGTAATTGGAGCTTTCAAATCAATGTCATAACTATCCCATTCCACATACTCACCATAGGTTATCAAAGTAGGAACTGACGAGCTGAACCCGAATCCATTGTTGTTTTTATTCATGATCATAAAAGCCAGTTTGTCCATTTTCAGTTTTGCCATATCGCGAATCATTTTCAAGGTGGCAGAATGTCCAATTGGTATCCAGGGAACAGTTTTTAATTCGTTATAACCAGATAAAGCTGCGAATTTATTTAATATGTCCTGAATTTGTTTTAATCCGGTAATTTCATCGTGGTAAAATTGTGTATCCGACCAAACAATGGCAATACCCTGTTTTGCGCATACAGAGCGTATTTCAGGACTTTCAACCAAAACTTGTTCAATTACAGCTGTACTTGCAAACACAACTGCGTTCAATTTCGCACACGTTGGTGGAATCCACAAATAAGGCGAAACTGAATAATTTTTCCTGGTAGTATCGGTTAATTGCAAAGTTGTAGTCCATTGCCAGAGTTGGCATTTTGTTTCTTGGGAAGAAACGACTTTCGTAACAAAAATGCTAATAATCAAAACAGTAAGAAAAATCTTTTTCATAGTCGTAAAAATTATATGTTGCAAAAACACGAAACTAAACGAAGAAAAAAAAGAGTTGGGAAATTAATTTTCCAACTCTTTAAAATTTATACGAACCGTTATAAATTACGTTTCGTAGATTCTATCAAACTTAAAAAAATTACGAGAAAAACATACCTCCATTGATGTCAATGTTAGTACCGGTAAGATAATCAGAATCAGAACAAGCAAGAAACAACACCAAATCGGCAACATCACCGGCATCACCTTCGCGACGAAGCGGATACATACCTTTCATACGTTCGCGGTTTTCTGGAGTGTTAAAGCGATCATGGAAAGAAGTGGCAATTGTTCCGGGTGCTAATGCGTTTACGCGGATTCCTTTTGGTCCAAGTTCTTTGGCCATTGAGCGTGTGAAAGTCATAACCGCGCCTTTGGCAGTTGCATACAACGATGCTCCGGGTCCTCCGCCGTCGCGTGCAGCCAATGATGAGAAATTTACAATGGCTGAACCGGTAGGCATATAAGGAACAGCTTCGCGAGTACAGAACCAGCAACTTTTCATGTTTACATCCATCAGGAAATTGTACCAGTCTTCGTCTTGTTCGGTTATTGTTTTTCTGCCAACAAGTCCGCCAACTACGTTTGCTAATACATGAATTTCGTTACCAAACGTTTTGATTGTTTCATCAAATAGACGTTTTACATCTGCACCAACAGTCATGTCACCCTGCACGATAATTCCCTCCGAACCTACTTTCTGAACCATTTTTAATGTTTCCTGAGCATCTTCGAGATTGTCGAAATAATTTATAACCACTTTAGCTCCTTCTGAAGCTAACTTTACTGAAATAGCACGTCCTAAATCGCGTGCTCCGCCGGTTACTACGGCTACTTTTCCTTCTAATTTCATAATTATATTTAATTTTAAAACGACACCTAATCCGTCAGCTGACGGAGAATATAAAAGGTTTCGTCTGTGATTGTTTTATTTTTTTTACTACTTACTAAAAACTGCTTACTGCCAACTATTATTTAATTTGTTCAATTTTTCCGGCAGTCAGAAAAATGGAAATCA
The DNA here is from genome assembly GCA_038244215.1 of Bacteroidales bacterium. GTDB lineage: Bacteria > Bacteroidota > Bacteroidia > Bacteroidales > Paludibacteraceae > Paludibacter. The sequence goes on along the minus strand of JBBRTR010000172.1, from coordinate 2,636 downwards.
ATGACAAGGGAACTAATGCAGCCAACAAACCGAACAATAAAGGCCAACTGGAAATTTGTCCTGCAAAAAGAATGGCTAGAATTGTTCCCAAAACCGCTGAAGCACCGCCTAAACCGGCTAGTGACCCAACTGATTTCCCGGTGTGGAAATCACTTGGCAAAGTCTGTATGTTGACGATAGTGAATTGAAAACCACCCAAAACAAAAGCCATTAAAATCACAGCTACAATTGCATTCGGAACCAAAACTGAAGCTATTACTGCTGGAACGATAATGATTCCGCCTAACACCATAGCTGTTTTACGAGCTTTGTCTACACTTGCTCCTTTACGAATCAAATAACCTGAATACCAGCCACCTGCAAGTCCACCTAACATAGCACCAACATAGGGAATCCATGCTGAAAAAGCAAGTTCTTTTATATTCAATTTGAATTCTTCTACCAGATACATGGGTAAAAAAGTTACGAACATCCACCAGATCGGATCTAGGAAAAAACGTCCCAAAATAACCGAATAGTTTTTTTTGTTCGAAAGAAGTTCACCCCAACTTTTGGCGCGATCATTCGTAATTTTTGATTCCGGCTGTCCGCTCAGAATATATTCACGTTCTTTATCGGTAATCCATTTGTGTTCTTTTGGGCCTTTTTTATTGACAATCAACCACGGGATTAACCACAATAATCCTAAACTTCCCACAACAACGAAAGTCATTCGCCACCCCAAGGAAATATAAAGCATTAGAATTATTATCGGTGCCAAAATTGAGCCGATTGACGCTGCTGCACCGAAAAGTCCCTGTGCAAAAGCCCTTTCGTTTTGAGGAAACCATTCGGCATTGCTTTTGGTTGCACCTGGCCATGGACCTGCTTCACCCAATCCAAGCATCATTCTGAAACCTGTAAGTGAAACCTTTCCCTGGGCCAGTGATGTCAACGCATCGGCAGTTCCCCACAATAAAACCGAAGTGAAAAACCCACGTCTTGTACCGATTTTATCATATAATTTGCCGGAAAACAGCTGACTAAAACCGTAGGCAATCATAAAGAAAATAGTTATTTCCCCTAAAAAATCCTTTGCCTGCTTTGATGTTACTTCCTGAGAATCATTGGAATTGACTATCCCTAAATCATACGCAATTCCTTGACGATTCACTACAGTTTGTCCATTATTTTTGAATGAAACATTGTCTGCTTTTTGGGTAATCACTTCTCCTTTTTTCGAAACGAGTTGATATGAATTGGTCTGAACCTGATAGATTGCCTGATTCTCGCTCTTTACCGAATCGATTTTATCTACGAGTTTGTACTCAATGTTAGCAACCCACATGTAATTCAGTGTGCCTCTGTCCAGATAATTGATTATGGTAATGAGCATAATCATACCAATAATCCACCATCTTAATCCTTTGACTTTAAAACCTGCCCCCAAACTCCCAGAAGGGGGAGTTAAAGTTGTTTTGTTTTCACTTTCCATATTCCAAATAATTACTTTTATAAGAAATCTTGTCGCATTGGGCTAAAAGTATCAATGAGAATTCCTGTTTCCAAACAAACTGCACCGTGCAAGGCGTCCGGTTCAACATAAAATCCATCTCCTGCTTTCAAAACTTCTGTTTTTCCATTAATTGTCACTTCAAAAGCTCCACTTACCACGTAGGTAGTTTGAGAATGAAAATGTTGATGTGCATAACCAATATCACCTTTATTGAACTTTACTTCCAGCAGCATTAACTGTCCATCATAGCCCATTATTTTACGTTTCATTCCGCCATCGACTTCAACTGTTGGAAGTTCTGATCCTTTTAAAAAATTTTCGCTTCTTGTTGCCATAATATTTATTTACTATTTGATTATTTAACATGTACCATTTCAAAATTTCACTTTAATTCCGCAAAATAATAATTACCTGTGAATGAAATTGTTTTTCCATCCAGCTCAATATTCCGTTTCTTCAAGTCTCCAAAATCTTTATTGACTGTCACAAAGATGAAAGAATGATTGTTTTTGAGAATTACTTTTATTGCTGAAAAATCAGCACCATCTTTTATCAATTCACTTGAAGCAATATTCGTTTGGTAATTTTCAGTGACTTCGCGTGATAAGTCATATAAACCATGTGGCTCGATAATGGAAACAAAAGTGTGGTTCGTTGCATTCGGTTGTCTAACCATAAAACACGGATCGTTCCGCAGGTTGAAATCCGGATCGCCTGCACCGATACGTGTCATCATCAATTCGGTTTCATTATTAGTTAATGTCGTGATGCTGTAAAAACGTGTGCCATTCACAAACGTAAAGCACGCATTTGCCTTATCAGTTTTACCGGTGGCCTCCAACCAAAGATGTTGATAGCCGTTTTTAGTACCCAACGCTTTAAGTTCGGTCGTATTTTTGGTATAATTAAAATCGGTCATCACTTCCTGTCCGTAATAATAATACGGAAAATCAAGTGTGTGTGACTCTGCAGAATTAACTCTGAAAATATCCACTACCACAGGTAATTCAAGTGATTTTGTTTGAATCATAGCTAATGTCCGTTGCATAGCGACTCCTTTGTAAGCATTATTATCAGAACCGGAAACTACCTGCACATCTGGATTTGAAAAATCGGAATAGAGAATATTCGAATGATTTTC
>JBBRTR010000171.1:0-5570 GCA_038244215.1 Bacteroidales bacterium | reverse complement strand
AAGAGTTTAAACTGATATTTGATTTTACAATTTATGGATACTACAAATAAACAAAACGATATGAATTTCAAGTCTCCGCCAACTGGCGGAGGATTTAAGGGGCTAGCCATTTTTGATATAGACCGTTGGCAGGAAATCTGGATAACGATTACACACAATAAATCAAGAAGTGTTCTAACAGCGTTCGGTGTGTTTTGGGGAATGTTTATGTTGGTGGTCATGGTTGGTGCAGGTGTGGCTTTGCAACGGGGTATGAATTCTCAGATTGAAGGTTTTGCAACTAATTCATGCTTTATTTGGGCTGAGCAAACCGATTTACCTTACAAAGGTTTTGTAAAAGGACGGAAATGGGATATGGTAAATGAAGATATACCTGCGTTGTTAAATAAAGTTCCTGAAATTCAATATCTTGCTCCAGTGCTTTTTGGTGGAGGAGGAACAAATAATGTGACAAGGAACGATAAAGCGGGATCTTTTAGTGTGAAAGGAAATTATCCATCTTACAATAAAATTGATGAAAGCAAAATGTTGAAAGGTCGATATATTAACAATATTGATATTGTTGAAAAACGCAAAGTATGTGTGATTGGCGAACGGGTACTTGAAGTTTTATTTCCTAAAAATGAAGAGCCAATTGGGAAAAATATACAGGTTAATGGCATTTATTTTCAGGTAATAGGTGTGGCTCAGCATACTTCGGATATCAATATCGGTGGTCAGAGCGAAGAAACTGTAATTCTTCCCTTTAGTACGATGCAACAAGCTTTCAACCAGGGTAATAAAATTCATTTTCTGGCAGTAACCGCTCAACCAGGTATCAAGGTGAAGGTACTCGAAGACAAAATACATGAGGTTTTGAGAGAAAGGCACACCATTTCACCTGACGATAAAAAAGCGGTTGGCGGAATGAATATCGAAGATCAGTTCACGATGTTTCTTTATTTGGGAATCGGAATTGCTAGTTTGATATGGATTGTGGGACTTGGGACGTTGTTGGCAGGAGGAATCGGAGTGAGTAATATCATGTTGGTAACAGTGCGTGAACGGACAAAAGAAATCGGAATCCGACGTGCTCTGGGAGCAACACCACGAAATATTATTGTTCAAATTTTGAGCGAAAGTATAATATTGACATTAATTGCCGGCATTGCCGGATTAATGTTTGGCGTAGGAATTCTGGCCTTGGTTGGTATGGCATTAAGTAAGAGTGACCAATTTTTCAAAGACCCACAAATAAGTTTTAGTGTTGCAATTGCCGCATTGTTTATATTGCTCATTATTGGCACTTTGGCAGGATTTATACCGGCAAACCGAGCAATGAGTATAAAACCGATAGAAGCAATTCGTGAAGAATAGTGCCCCATAAATCCCCCAAAAGGGGACTTGAAATAAAAAAGAAAAACTTTTTTTTAAATATAATAATAAAATCAGCCTCTTAATTCCCAGTTTAGGGGGTTGGAGGCTACAAATAAAACAGATATGAAAAAATTCTTTAAGTACTTTTTACTGACATTATTAGTTGTTGCAGTTTTCGGAACATTTTGGTTCTTATGGAAAAAATCACGTCCGGTTGTGAAAAAATATGAAATAGAAACCGTGAAATCCGGCAACATTGACAAAAAGACAGTTGCAACAGGTAAAGTGGATCCTCGAAACGAAATTTTAATCAAACCCCAAATGTCGGGTATCATCGCGGAAGTGTATAAAGAAGCCGGTGATATGGTTAAAACCGGTGATATAATTGCAAAAATTAAAGTGATTCCGGATATGGTAAGCTTGAATAGTGCTCAATCGAGAGTTGAACGTGCACAGATTGCCTATGATCAGTCGAAACAAAACCAGGACAGAGACGCAAAACTTTATGAGAATAAAGTAATTTCAAAAGAAGATTTTGATAGAACTCAACTACAATATAAAAACGACAAAGAAGAGCTGAGGTCGGCAAAAGATAATCTGAGCCTTATCCGCGACGGTATAACTGCCAACAGTGCGGCTTACAGTAACACATTGGTTCGTTCAACCATAAATGGAACAATTCTGGACGTGCCGGTAAAAGTAGGAAACTCGGTTATTCAATCCAATAATTTCAATGATGGAACCACTATTGCCACTGTGGCTAATATGAGCGACATGTTATTTGATGGAAAACTTGACGAAACTGAAGTGGGAAAAATTAAGGTCGGAATGCCAATGGACATTACAATTGGAGCTTTGCAAGATCAAAAGCTGACTGCAATTCTTGAATATGTTTCGCCTAAAGGAAAAGAAGAAAACGGAGCGATCATGTTCGAAATGAAAGCTGCAGTGAAAATTCCGAAGGATGTTTTTATTCGTGCCGGATATAGTGCTAATGCTGAAATTGTACTTTCAAAATCGGAAAATGTCCTGACAATTCCTGAAAGTTGTATTGAATTTGGTGGTGATACTGCCTTTGTTTATGTGTTGAAAACAAAAGAACCACAGGGTTTTGTGAAGAAACAAGTTAAAATTGGATTGTCTGATGGTATTAAGATAGAAGTGAAAAGTGGGCTGAAAGCAAAAGATCAGATTCGTGGAGCCGAAATTCTGGAAAAGAAACCGGAAGTGAAGAAAGATGATAAGAAATAATAAAGCCCTCTAAATCCCCCAATAGGGGACTTAAAAACTAAGTATTTATTTCGTGTAAATTCGTATAATTCGTACAATATGAGAACTAAAATATTAATAATATTCAGTGTATTACTGACAACTTTATTAGCTTCAGCAGAACAAAAATGGACACTTCAGCAATGCGTGGACACGGCATGGGCAAACAACAGGAATATCAAACAGCAGGCTTTGACTAAAAAAACAAATGAAATTTATTATCTGCAGGCGCGTCAAAATTTATTGCCGAATCTAAATGCTCAAGCAACACAGAGCTGGAACTTTGGTCGTTCGCTTATTGCAAATAATACTTATCAAAGTGCAAACTCAACTCAAACCTCATTTGGTATTTCCAGCAGTTTAATGTTGTTTGACGGATTAAGAATGAAATATAATATTGATGCAAAAAAGGCAGATTTATTGAGTTCAGATGCTGCTCTGGAGAAAATGAAGTTGGACATTGCAACCTATGTGGCAGCCGGTTTCCTACAGATTCTTCAAAATAAAGAACTATTGCAAATTGCTGAAGATCAGCTTAACTTGACCAAAACAAAAACAGAACAACAAAAAAATCTGGTTGCGGCCGGAAAATTGGCAGAAGGTGAGTTGCTTAATTTAAATGCACAACAATCTAAAGAAGAAATGAATAGATTGCAAGCTGAAAATACCTATAAACTTTCGTTGTTGGATTTGGCTCAAATGCTGGAACTGAATCATTTTGAAGATATTGAACTGGCTGTCCCCGAAAATTTATCTGATCTCGAATTACAGGTACTTTCTCCGGATGCAGTGTTCACAAGCGCATTAACTCATCGTCCGGAAATAATGGGAGCCGGATATAAACTAAAGAGTAGTGAAATAAGCGTTCAGACAGCTAAAGCATATTATTACCCGACTTTAAGTCTGGGTGCTCAGTATGGATCAGGTTATTACAGACTATATAATGTACCAAACGATAGTTTTGGTAAGCAATTTAACGATAATATGAGTGCCGGAGTTAGTTTGAATTTGCAAATTCCTATTTTCAACAAGTTTGAGGTTCGCAACAATGTTCGTATGGCTCAGATTGGTGTCGAAAGTAGCAAGTTGAACGTGGATAATGCAAAACTGGAACTGAAAAAGAACATTCAACAAGCCTATTATAATGCAATTTCTGCCAAAAGTCGTTGGGAAGCAGCTCAAAAATCTGAAATCGCCAGTCGTGAAGCGTATCGGTTTACTAACGAGAAATATGAAGCGGGAAGAGCTAACGTTTATGAATTGTATCAGGCAAAATCTGACCTGACACGGGTTTTATCTGAAGAAGTTCAAGCTAAGTATGAGTATATTTTTCGGGTGAAATTGCTGGAATATTTGAAGTAATTCAGCCCCCTAAATCCCCCGAAGGGGGACTTTTAGCAGACTCAATAATTGTGTTGTAAAATATAAAACTTGCTCAATAAGTCTATGCCAGCTGGCGGAGGATTTAGGGAGCTTTATTCTAAACAAAATGAATGCAGATAATATTAAATCGCAAATGCGAAAAGGTTACCTGGAATATTGCATACTGCTTATTCTGAGGAAGAAACCGGCTTACACTTCGGATATTATTGCCGAACTGAAACAAGCCAGACTAATTGTGGTGGAAGGGACGCTTTATCCTTTGCTTACCAGATTAAAAAACGGAGAGTTGCTCGATTATCGTTGGGAAGAATCAACACAAGGACCACCCCGTAAATATTATGAAATGACTACTCAGGGTTCTGCTTTTCTGGATGAACTCGAAAGTACCTGGGAAGAAATTAATAATGTAGTAAAACTAATTAAAGGCTAAGAAAAAGGAAAAAATGGAAAAATGAAAGAATGGAAGAATGAAAAAATGAACTTTCAAACCTTTCAAACTCTTCAAACTTTATAAACTTTCAACTTTATGAACTTTATAAACTTAATATCATACAAATCAACTCTTTTCTCTCTTTGGGGTTTAGGGGCTAAAAATAAATATTTATGAAAAAGACTTTAACCGTTAATTTAAATAGCATCGTTTTTCATATCGACGATGATGCTTATGAAATGCTCCAGACCTATCTTTCCGAGATTTCTGAACATTTTCAATCGGAAGATGAACGTAGAGAAATAATGAACGACATCGAAGCACGCATTGCCGAGCTTTTCACAGAAAAACTTCAGAAAAACAAAAATGTAGTCAACCTGATTGATGTTCAGGAAATTATTGAAATAATGGGCAAGCCGAGTCAATATACCAATGACGAAGACGAACCCGAAGCTCCAAAAACAGAAAATAAAAAGCAAAATAAATCGCGTCGTTTTTATCGTGATCCTGAAAATGCAGTTTTGGGAGGTATTGCCGGAGGACTTGCAGCTTATTTTGGTTGGGATGTAACTCTTATTCGTATTTTGCTGGTTGTTTTGGTGTTTTTGGGAGTTGGTTTTATAATCCCTGTTTATATTGTGGTGTGGTTTGTCGCCCCAAATGCTATAACTGCTTCGCAACGTCTTGAGATGCAGGGCGAAGACGTGACGATTGACAATATAAAAGCTGAGATGAATAATGTAAAAAATTACATGGAAAGCGATAAATTCAAACAGTCAGCATCAACTATTGGAGATAGAATTCTTGATATTCTTCGCATATTCTTTAAAGTGATCTTCGGATTTATTGGAGGAATTTTGGGTATTGTCGGTGTTGTTTTGGTCGGTGCTCTGATTATGCTTTTGTTCTTTCTAATTTTTGAACCAACTTTGATAAGTGGATTTGCACCTGAGGTTTTTAATAACTGGACTACATTTTCACCGGAGAAAATGATTTTACTTATCATATCCATCATTTTGGTGGTTGGATGTCCAATTTTTCTAATCGTTTATTGGGCTATTCGTCTTGTTTCCGGTCGAAGAAATGAACATTCGTTTCGTACGTCATCGTGGGTTATCCTGATTTTATGGTT
>JBBRTR010000170.1:0-5702 GCA_038244215.1 Bacteroidales bacterium | reverse complement strand
GGCACATTCAAAAATCAAACAAATTGCCAACCGTTTTCATGACGCTTGGGTTTTGGTTCGGAAATAATTTTGCAATTTCAAAATTACAAAAAGAGGAAAAAATCTGAATGATTTTTTCCTCTTTCTACTTTATTTAATCAAAACCCCCAAACCTTTCAAACCTTTCAAACCTTTCAAACCTTTCAAACCTTTCAAACCTTTCAAACCTTTCAAACCTTATAACAAGTCACTCGCCAACTCCGACAAAAAGCTTCGTTCGCCTTTCACCAGATTAATATGTGCAAATATGCTTTGTCCGCGCATCCGGTCAATCATATACACCAATCCGTTCGAGAACATATCCAGATAAGGTGAATCAATTTGTTGAATATCACCTGTGAATACGATTTTTGTTCCTTCGCCGGCACGGGTAATAATGGTTTTTATTTCATGTGGAGTAAGGTTTTGTGCCTCGTCTACAATAAAAAACGTGTCGCTCAGACTTCGTCCACGAATATAAGCCAGAGCTTCAATCACCAGTTGTTCGTTCTTTTGCATATCTTCAATCAGGCGTATTTCTTTGCCCTGATATGAAAAATTGTGTTTAATCACGTTCAAATTGTCGAACAAAGGTTGCATGTAAGGTGCTATTTTTTGTTTTTCGTCGCCGGGTAAGAATCCGAGATCTTTATTTCCCAATGCTACAATTGGGCGGGCGAGTAGAATTTGTTTGTATGAATCATTTTTATGCAGAGCGGCAGCAAGCGCTAAAAGAGTTTTTCCGGTTCCTGATTTTCCGGTTAATGCAACTAGCTTCACTTCATCGTCGAGTAACACGTTCATGGCAAAAGCTTGTTCAGCATTCCGTGGTTCAATTCCAAAGCAACGTTCTTTCTCAATTCGTTTCACCATGCCGGTTTGCGGAATATAACGTGCCAAAACGCTTGATCGGTTACTTTTCAGTACAAAACATTCCTGTGGTTCAATATCCGACGAAAATTCAAGTTCTTCAAGTGGAATTTCTCCACCGTTCGTATATAATCTGTCAATCAGCTCAGGAGTAACATTTTCATACACTTCGTGGTTTTTTTCAAAGACATTGTGGTCGGTTACTTTATCGTTGATGTAATCTTCTGCTTCTATACCCAGCGATAAAGCCTTCATTCGCAAGTTAATATCTTTCGAGATTAAAATAGTTTTGTTCTTTTTGTCTTGCTCACGTAAAACATAAGTTGAAGCCAGAATTTTGTGATCGGAAGTTTTTTCTATAAACGATTTTGCTATGATGTCGGGATATTCACCACCGGTGAGTATAAACAGTTTTCCTTTCTCTTCTCCTAAATCGGCTCCATTGCGGAATAATTTATCGTTTGCAATCAAATCCAGTTCACGAGCAAATTCACGGGCATTGAAATTGATTTGTTCATTCCCTTTTTTAAAATGATCTAACTCTTCCAGAACAACAATCGGAATATAAATGTCATTTTCTTCGAAATTATGCACGCATTTATAGTCATGAAGAATAACATTGGTATCCAAAACGAAATTTTTCTTTGCACTCATATCTGCTAAATAATTAAAAATAAACAGTTAATGATTTTTACTTTTCGGCAATAAAAATACGGATTTATTTAGAAATAACGCCAGTTTTCAGTGAATTGTTTTTGAGAATTCTTATCAATTATTTGGACGTAACAAGTAATGACCTGGAAAGAACTTGAAACGACTTGGAAAGAACTTGTAACGACTTGGAAAGAACTTGAAACGACTTGGAAAGAACTTGTAACGACTTGGAAAGAACTTGAAACGACTTGGAAGAAACAAGTAATGACTTGAAAAGAACTTGAAACGACTTGGAAGAAACAAGTAAAGCCATGGAAAGAACTTGAAACGACTTGGAAGGAACTTGAAACGACTTGGAAAGAACTTGAAACGACTTGGAAAGAACTTGAAACGGCGGAAGAAACACTAAGTCCTTGAAATGCTTAGTCAACAATCAATTTAAGAAATAAGGGAAGATTGCTATTCGATTACTATTCTACGAAGGGCTTGGACTAATGTGTATACATATTAGGCTTTAGCCCCCCTAGTAGCATTGAATAACCCTTTTTTTTCCCTTATTTTGAAATCAATGGTGCAAATATATGTTTTAATAAATACAACAGTATATGATTTTAGCTACTTAAATCTATGTTTTTTCAAGAGTCATGATAATATTTTCTTTTAATTTTACAAAAAAACCTCCAAAACCAGTTGGGTTTTGGAGGTTTAATAATTTATTTCCGTTACGGAATTCTATTACATCATAATTTTTGCAGTTTTTTGTCCTGCACGTACAATGTATATGCCTTTTGTTAAGCTTAATTCTACTGAACCGTTTACTAATTCCAATGTCTTAACTTTTGCACCTAAAGCATTGAAAATTTCAACAGAGCTTGAAGGAGAGTTTGTTACTGTTAAGGTTTTTCCTATTAATTTTACTTGTAAAATATCGGCAGTTGTATTAAAAATACCAGTAGTAGAAAATAAACCAGCCCAAGAAGTTGCAACACGAATTCCATCCATAACTAATGTTGGAGCATTTGTTGCAGTACCTTGACGTACATTAATAGTGGTAAAACCACCTGCAGGTACTGCACCAGTTCCACTATTATTAACAAGCCAACCAGCTGATGGCTCAGCATTTAGAACTGGATTGATTATTAAAGAAGCTGTATTAGAAGCAATTTCAAATTTAACTACTAATAAGTAAGTAGTGTTTAAACTGTAAGTCGACGTAGAATAAGTTGGAGTTGGAGTTGGAGTTCCACCACTTATGTTTTGAATACCAAAAGCAATATTAGTACCATCTAATTTAGCAAAAACACGGGCAAAATATGAAGTACCAGCTGGAAGATCACCAATATGAAAAAAGTAATCACCTGTTGCTTGGGCTGCTGATAGATTGACTAAGGCCGAAAAATAAATCGTTCCTGTGGTAATTGCAGCTGGGAATGATTTATTCAAATCTTCACCTGTAGTAGTAAGACTGATTTGATTGCCTATAACAGATCCTGGATATCCACTATAAGTAATTGAGGGTGCCACTACCATAATTGGATTTATAGTACTAGGTGTTGCTCCGGTTCCAATCCAACCGTGAGATTTTAATTCTGTATTAACAGTGTAATCAAAATTATCAGAAACAATAAGTTGAGCTTGAGCCACCAAAACACAAGCAATAAACGATAATAAAAGAGTAATTTTTCTCATGATTTTTTGTTTTTAAAATGAATAATTTATTTATATGTGAGACAAAGATAATGTATAATTATTACAAAAACAATACAATTATTGTTCATTTATAGAAATTATGTATTCTTAAAAAATGTAACTGATTTAAAGTGTTGACATACACACTAAATTGATTGATTTTTTTGTGAAATTTTGATATAAATTGATTAAATAATTGTTACAAACACATTTAGTCCATTAAATTTATTATTCATCTCAACATTTGTTAACTATAAGTGCAGTATAATAATATTATCTTTGCAATCATCTTAAAAATAGAATGCATGTCAACTAAATTGACTCCCGAATATATATTTGAAACAAGTTGGGAGGTATGTAACATGATAGGAGGTATTTATACAGTGCTTTCAACGCGTGCAACTACATTAAAACAAGTTCATCCTGATAAATTATTCTTCATTGGCCCGGATGTGTGGCTGGATAAACCGAATCCATATTTTATTGAATCTGCAAAAATGCTGGATGAATGGAAGAAATTTACTTTTTCTGAGTATAATTTGAAAATCAGAGTCGGTAACTGGAGTATTCCAGGTAAACCGACTGCCATTCTGATAGACTTTATGCCTCTGATAAGCGTAAAAAATGAAATTTACGGAAAAGTTTGGGAGCAGGTTGGAGTAAATTCAATGGCTGCTTACGGCGATTATGACGAATCTTCTATGTTTGGTTATGCTACCGGCATGATTATCGAAAGTTATTACCGCTTTTTTAAATTAAATGCACAGAATCAGGTTGTTGCACATTTCAATGAATGGATGACAACCTTTGGAGCATTTTACATTAAAGCGAATGTTCCTGAAATTGCAACCCTTTTTACTACTCATGCCACTTCAATAGGTCGTTCCATTGCCGGAAATCACAAACCATTGTACGATTATCTAACTGAATATAATGGGAATCAAATGGCTGATGAATTGAATATGGTTTCAAAACATTCGACTGAGAAAATTTGTGCTCACGAAGTGGATTGTTTCACTACTGTGAGCGATATTACCGCCATTGAATGTGAACAACTCCTTGATAAAAAGCCTGATGTAGTTACGCCAAATGGATTTGAAAACGATTTTGTACCACAAGGTAAAGAATTTACACAAAAACGAAAAGAAGCGCGTACAGCATTAAAACAAGTAGCCGAAGTTTTGCTGGGCTATAAATTGAATAATGATGTTTTATTTGTAAGTACAGCAGGTCGTTATGAGTTTAAAAACAAAGGAATTGACACCTTTATTGAATCATTGAAATATTTAAGCGAATATAAGGATTTAGCAAAGGAAGTGGTTGCATTTATCATGGTTCCGGCTCATATTTCCGGTTCAAGAATCGATTTGGCATCGGCAATTAATAATCCTGATTCAAAATTAGACTCATTGAACAAATTTACGACCCACGAATTGTATGACTATCACAATGATCCGGTTATGTCGGCCATCGATTGGTTTCATTTTACGAATCTGGATTCGCAACCTGTGAAAATTATTTTTGTACCGTCTTATCTGAATGGATCGGATGGCATTTTCAACAAATCGTACTATGACTTGTTGATAGGTATGGATATTACCGTATTTCCATCGTATTATGAGCCATGGGGTTATACGCCGCTCGAAAGTGTGGCTTTTTCTGTTCCCACCATTACTACAGATTTGTCTGGTTTCGGACAATGGGTTTCGCACATTCCACAAGATATTGAAAATGGCGTAGGAGTTATTCATCGTTCTGATTACAATGGATTTGTGGTGGCAACACAGATTGCAGAAATGCTGAATCAATTTATCTCTTTTGATGTGGAAGAAGTAAAATTAATTCGAAAAAAAGCGAAAACCCTTGCTGAAAAAGCACGTTGGGTTCATTTTATACAACATTATTATAAAGCATATGATATTGCTTTACAACATAAAAATGAAAGACAGTAAAAATTGATTTCGGAATTTCTAATGTTTGGATTAGGATTCTTAGCATAAGTTTCTGCAAACGTTTGAAACGTTTAAAAACCTCTTTAATTTTTATTTATAATTCCCAATTAGTCTGTTTTTATTATTTTTGTATCCGAATTAGTTTTTCAAGTGTTTTTTAAAGAAGTATTAGTTATATAAGATTGGTTAAGATTATGAGAATCAAAGTAAATGAAGTAAATGATATAAACTTAAAAGAGATAAATGTAAAGTCGCATTTACCCGATAGTTTAAGTAAATTAGAAGAAATTGCTCAGAATATTTGGTGGGTTTGGAACAGTGATGCCAAAAATCTGTTCCGGCAGATTGATAAAGAAGCCTGGATTCAGGCAGCATCAAATCCTGTTTTGTTGCTGAATATTCTGAATTATGATAAATTGGTGGCATTAGGAAAAGATGCTGAATTTATCAAAAAGGTGGATGCGGTTTATGCCGATTTCAAAGCCTATATGAATGTTCCAAAAAGCACGAAAACTCCTT
>JBBRTR010000169.1:0-5889 GCA_038244215.1 Bacteroidales bacterium | reverse complement strand
CTGAAATTATCTTCACACCTTCTGTTTCAACAGTATTATTTACAATTTTGAGTTGACTAATAGGAATCGGAGCAGGCGGTGGAGGCGGAGGTGGTGTTTTTTCAGCAGTCTGAGGTACTTCCACTTCTTGTTCAAACTGAGTGTCAAAGTTGGTTTGGACATATTTTGTTACATCAGTTTTCGACCACTCGAGGGCAATAAACAGCAACGACAATACGAGAACAAATCCGATTAAAATGAAGAATGATTTATTATTCTCCAGATTAGCTTTCGCTGATTTCTTGGCTACCATAGCATTTCTTGTTTTAAAGGTTATTAATCAGAAATATTTTGTATGAAAGAATTGCCAAAAAAAATAGGAATAGTAAGAATTTAATATAATAACGTTACAAATTGATTTTTTAGTATAGAAAATGTAATTAATTTCAAGAAAATATAAATTTTTTATTCAGAAATGTGTAATTTATATACAAAAAAAGCGTATCGAATAAATCGATACGCTTAAATATCAATTTAAATTGCAATTAATCAGGATTATAGCCGAAACTGCGAAGCTTCGTATCCTTGTTTCGCCAGTCTTTTTCTACTTTTACAAACAACTCCAGAAATACTTTCTTATCGAAGAATACTTCCATATCTTTTCTCGCTTCGGTTCCCACTTTTTTAAGCGATTTTCCACCGTGACCAATCAAAATTCCTTTTTGTGAATCTCGCTCGGCATAAATCACTGCATTGATGCGAATTAACCGATCATCTTCCTGAAATTGTTCCACTTCCACTTCCACTGAGTATGGAATTTCCTTATCGTAATTCATGAGAATTTTTTCACGGATAATTTCAGTTACAAAAAAACGTGTGGGTTTATCAGTCAGTTGATCTTTATCGAAAAATGCAGGCGATTCGGGCAGCAGTTCTTTGATTCTTTTGAAAAGTGAATCGACATTGAATTTTTCAAGAGCCGAAACCGGATAAATTTCAGCACGGGGCAATAATTCTTTCCATTTTTCAACTAAAGCCACCAACCGTTCTTCATCAATCAAGTCTATTTTATTGATAACAAGCAATAAAGGGGCTGGATTTAGTTTCACTTTTTCGACAAAATCCTCGTTTTTATCATACGCATCAAAAACATCAGTTACGTAGAGTAAAACATCAGCATCGGTCAAAGCCGAACGTGAAAAATTCAGCATGGATTCCTGAAGCTTATAATTTGGTTTCAAAACTCCCGGAGTATCGGAATAAACAATCTGGAAATCATCACCGTTCACGATACCTAATATTCTGTGGCGAGTTGTCTGTGCTTTTGACGTTATAATGGAAATTCGTTCGCCAACCAATGCATTCATCAATGTCGATTTACCGACATTCGGATTGCCTACAATATTTACAAAACCTGATTTGTGCATGTTAAGTTTTTTAAGTTGTTGTCAATGAATAAATAATTCGCTAAAACTCAATGACACAATATTTGTATTTTGTGCAAAGATACGACAAATTATGCATACGAAAAATTGAGTTTCAATTCATACTTTTTTGCTATATTTGACGTTTCAAAGAAAATCGGATAAAGAAGTAAATTCTAATAATCCGATTTCAGAAAATCATTTCCATCACTAATTGCGAACTATTAATAGTCAAAATGCTTCACATCAATAAATTATACGAAATTTCACAACGGCTTAAGTTGATTTTTATTTTTGTAGCGGTAGCTATTATCATTGTTTCTACTGTTTTTACAAACCGGTTGGCGAAGTCGCTCGCCACTGAAGAAAAGAAAAAAGTGGAGATTTGGGCCGAAGCTACACGGCAATTAATTGTTGCGGATGAAAATACAAACATCACGTTTGTGACTGATATACTTGAACAGAATACCAGCATTCCTGTCATAATAACCGATGCATCCGGACAAATGGTGTTTTCCCGAAATATTGTTGAGCCGAAAACGAATGTAAATGAATTCTATGCAAAAGAAGTTGCACGATTAAAAGAAAAGCGTCCGCCAATCGAATTAAAACTTGATAATATTGTTCAGTATTTGTATTACGATGATTCGTTGTTTTTGAAGCAATTGTATTATTTTCCGTATGTTCAGTTGGGAGTAATTGTCATTTTTCTGTTGGTTGCTTTTTTTGCATTTTCGGGCACTAAAAAAGCGGAACAGAATCAGGTTTGGGTGGGGCTTTCAAAAGAAACTGCCCATCAACTCGGAACACCGATTTCATCCTTACTTGCATGGGTTGATCTGTTGAAAATGAGACATGAAGATGATAAACTGATTCGGGATATGGAAAAAGATGTGAACAGGTTGCGGATTATTGCGGAGCGGTTCTCAAAAATCGGTTCAAAACCCGATTTACAGGTTGTCAGTCTCAATGAAACGCTTTTAAATGCGGTTCAATATATGAGCAACCGATCGTCACAGAAAGTCGTGATTCAATGTCATTTTCAGGATGATAACCCGATTTTAATAAAACTGAATGTACCGCTTTTCGAATGGGTGATTGAAAATTTGTGTAAAAATGCAATTGATGCAATGGATGGTGTGGGAAGTATTGATATTCAGATTATTCCGAAAAATGAAGAAGTATATATCGATGTGAAAGATACAGGAAAGGGAATGGACAAGCGAAAATTCAAGATGGTTTTCACACCGGGATTTACAACAAAAAAACGGGGTTGGGGACTGGGACTTTCACTTGCAAAACGTATTATCGAAGAATATCATGGTGGTAAAATATTCGTAAAACAGTCTGAAATTAATATGGGAACCGTGTTTCGGATTATACTAAAGATTAATCCGGACGAAAAATAATACGTAAATTAGCCTTATTATTATTTATAAATTGTTGACTCTGTGCGGCTTGTTTCGAATATTTGAATAATTTCACTAAAATACAAAGGAAACTATTTTATAATAGAACATATTTTTGTACCTTTGCGCGGTTTTAAATATCAAGAGAATAATGTCAAAATTCGAGCAATACAATATAGTATTAAAGGACATAAGAGACGAAAATCGTGTCGTGGAGTTTGATCTTGACGATACTTATTTCAAAAAAATTGATAGTCCGGAAGTACAAAAAGGCAAAGTAAAAGCGAAAGTTACAGTTCAAAAGAAACTTTCGGTTTACGAACTACTTTTTGTATTGGAAGGAAACATTACGATTCCCTGTGATCGATGCTTGGATGAAATGGTTCAGACGATTCAATATAAAGAAAAAATACAGGTGAAGTTTGGCGATAAATTTGCCGATGAAGATGAAATCGTAATTGTACCCGAAGCAGATGGTGGAATAAATGTTGCCTGGTTTTTATATGAATTTATTGTGTTGAATATCCCAATGAAGCATGTACACGCAGCGGGAGAATGCAATAAAACTATGGTTACCAAGCTCAAGAAACACATTACTCATAAGAAAAGTGATGATGACGATGAAAGTTCGGAAGTTGAATTTGAAGATGACGACGATTTTGCAACAGAGGAAACACAGACTGACCCGCGATGGGACGGTTTACAAAATATAACAGAAAACAATTAAATAAACACGAAGATGGCACATCCTAAGAGAAAAATTTCGAAACAACGCGCAAGAAAAAGAAGAACTCATTATAAAGCTGTTACTCCTACGTTGGCAATATGTTCAAATTGCGGAGCTGCTCACATTTATCATACAGTTTGTGGTGAATGCGGCTACTACAGAGGAAAATTGGCTATCGAAAAACTGGCAGCAGTTTAAAAATTCGAGAAGCTGAAAAGATATTATTCATGAATCCCAATTGAGCTCTAAAAAGAAATATTTAGGGCTTGATTTTTATGTAAACAATTCAAAAGTTATGTCCAAATTAAGAGCAGTTATTACAGGTGTTGGGGGATATGTTCCCGATTACATTTTGAATAACCAGGAGTTAAGTACAATGATGGATACCAACGACGAATGGATTACCTCCCGAGTTGGTATCAAGGAACGCAGAATTTTAAAAGAGCCGAACCTTGGAACGTCTTTCATGGCGGCAAAAGCGATAGAAGATTTATTTACAAAAACCGGTACAAAGCCCGAAGAAATTGATTTAGTGCTTTGTGCAACAACTACTCCGGATCATATTTATCCTTCAGTATCATCTATGGCTGCAGAAAAGGTGGGCATTAAAAATGCACTTTCCTTTGATTTACAGGCTGCATGTTCAGGTTTTATTGTAGCTCTTACTACCGCTGCAAGTTTTATAGAATCCGGCAGATATAAAAAAATATTGGTATTGGGTGCAGACACAATGTCATCAATAACTGATTATACCGACCGCAGCACTGCACCTCTTTTTGGTGATGGCGCAGCAGTTGTATTGGTTGAGCCTACTACTGAGGAATTGGGAGTGATGGATTCTATTATTACAACCGATGGTGTAGGATTTAAATATCTCAATGTAAAAGCAGGTGGTTCTGCCATTCCTACCTCAAAAGAAACAGTAGAACAAAGATTGCAGTTTACATACCAGGAAGGTACCAGTGTCTATAAATATGCCGTAAAAGGCATGGCTGAAGTTTCAGCAAACATTATGGAAAAAAATGGATTGACAAATAATGACATCAGCTGGTTGATTCCACATCAGGCCAATTTAAGAATTATTGATGCAGTTGTTCAACGTACAAAAGTAGAATATGAAAAGGTGATTATTAATATCGATCATTTTGGAAATACTTCTGCAGCAAGCATTCCACTTTGTATGTGGGAATCTGAAAAGAAGTTCAAGAAGGGTGATAATATGATTCTGGTTGCTTTTGGGGCAGGATTTACCTGGGGATCTGTTTATCTAAAATGGGGATATTGATTCGGTTAATATTTTAAATTAAAAAAAGACTATCAGTATATTTGATAGTCTTTTTTTGTTCATATGTCTTTTTGGTGATTAAAGTCCTTCTAACTCTTTTTGAGCATCTTTTTTAGAATCCATCTGCTCTTGCTTAAATTTTAAATCAGTTGCAACCTTGTCTTTGACAAAAATTTCCTTCCCGATTACAATTAATATTGCTAAGGATGAACTAAAAATAATGATTTTTATTATTTTTTTCTGTGTATTATTTTTGTTTTTAATAGTCAAAACGATTAAAACAATTGAAAAAAGCAGAGGTAGAAAGGCCAATGTTCCCATTGGTAAAATCGTAAATATTGCACCAATCAACAAAAAGAAAAACGATAAATATGTCAAAAACTTAAACATGAGGCTATTTTTTAATTTGTGCATGAAAATAAATCTAACTGTCCGGTACCAACAGGTATACTAAATTTGATTAAAACAGGTACTCGTTTTTTATCATTCGTAATCCATATTAAATTTTTATCGGTACCTCTTAATTTATTTGTGTTTGACGAAATAGAAATTTTATAACATTCTTTTTTCCCCAGATTTCCTCCTGAAACAGATTCGATACCTAACATTTTTATAGACACCGGAAACTCTTTCTGATCAAAGACAAGTGTTAATAATCTTTTTTGTCCAATTTTCATATTCTGAAAATCAAGCATTCGAAGTTTTAAAATCAATGTGGCTACATCGTATGTTGAAGTCCCGATTGTGAATGTTTTTTTTACTTCTCCTCTTTTAGTTTTTGTAGTGCCTTCTACTGTTTTATGATCTGACTTGAAAATATATTTTTCGTTTTTTGTATAACCACCTTCATCTATACTTCGTTTGTATAAACTGGGAATTAAAGTTGAAGGATCTACATAGGATTCATACAAGTCTCTTATTTTGAAAAAGTTATCCCATTTCGAAAAGGTTGTGGCAATTAGACTAATGTGGTAAAAAGTTTTCTTTGAAGTGCTTATAGGTTCTGTAGTTATTGAAACCTGCGCCAATTTTGTCATAAGTCCACTCATATTATAAGATGCTGAG
>JBBRTR010000168.1:0-5901 GCA_038244215.1 Bacteroidales bacterium | reverse complement strand
TTTGTTCAGCCCCGTATGCTTTTGGCAAAGGCATTTAAGTTGTCAAACAGCATTCATTTTGAGGCTAATCTCAAATTAGCAGCATTATACAGTTCCAATCGTCGGGCTTTATATTACTATATTTATCCGGAAAAGAAATTGTCCACCGATCACTATCGGAACGATCAATCCCGAAAATCTTCAGGTGATTATTTCGATATGATTGATAAAATAGAGCACGATGGAGGTGACACGAAACAATCTCTGAAATTATTGGCTGAAAAATTAAAATCTGCAAGAGAGATTGTGGTAAATCCACAAATTCACTCACAAAAACAGGAGAATATAATAACTCCGAAACCAGTTCTAAAAATTGAAAATCCATCTCAATCAATTTTGAATCAGAATGTAATCGAAAATAATAATTTGAAAGCCAGTGAAGTTGAAATTTCCGAAAATAATGCAAAATTATTAATCAGAAATATGAAATACAGCGAAGCAATCGAAATATTGAGTAAATTAAATTTGAATAATCCGAAAAAAAGTGTTTACTTTGCAGACCAAATTCGATTTTTGGAAAAAGTGATCTCAAACTCAAAAAAATAAACATTATTATGTACATTGCTATTATTATTGTAATTGTTATTCTTTCTGTACTGCTTACGTTGTTTGTATTAGTTCAAAATTCAAAAGGTGGTGGTCTGGCAGCAGGATTTTCTTCTTCAAATCAGATTATGGGTGTTCGTAAAACAACCGATTTTGTTGAAAAAATGACTTGGGGTTTGGTAGCTGCAGTTGTTGTTTTGTCAATAGCATCTGTTGGTATTCATAACAGTAAACCTACTGCAACCAACGATTCAGAAATCAAAGAACAATTTCAACACGAAAAACAAACACAACCTGGTGTTGTTGCACCAAATTTTGGTGAGAATCCGGATGCAAACAAAAAGTCCGAAGCGCCTGCGACTCCAGTAAAAAAATAAGAATTCAATAATTGAATAATCAAGCGTGTCAAAGACTATTTGATACGCTTTCCTTTTATAATAATATGTTACAAATAGATGAAACCATTATAAGTCTGGATTTACTGGACGAAAAATTTGTATGCGACTTAACTTCCTGCAAAGGAATTTGTTGTATTGAAGGTGATGATGGCGCACCACTCGAAGCCGAAGAGGTGACGATAATTGAAAGTATTTTACCTCTAATCTGGAATGATTTATCCGAAAAATCAAAGGCGGTAATCAAAAAACAGGGAGTTTCATACATCGATGAAGAAGGTGAACCCGTGACTTCAATTGTAAACGGCGCAGAATGTGTTTTTACATATACTGATGAAAACGGTGTTTGCAAATGTGCAATTGAAAAAGCATATCGTGAGGGTAAAACGGACTTTTACAAGCCAATTTCCTGCCATTTATATCCGGTTCGACTTCAAAAGAATGAAGAATATACTGCCGTTAATTATCATCGCTGGAGCGTTTGCAATTGTGCTCGAAAATTAGCTGGGAAACTTCAGGTTCCGGTATATAAATTTTTAAAAGAACCCTTGATTCGAAAATTTGGTGAAGCCTGGTATGAACAACTGGAAATTGCAGATAAAGAATTAAAAAATAGAGTTTAGTTTATAAAGTTTTTAAAGTAAAAAGTTTATAATGAAAAGAGTTCAGGTAGAAATAATAACAATCGGAGATGAAATTCTAATCGGCCAGATAGTTGACACGAATTCGGCATGGATGGCTAAGCAACTGAATCTGTCAGGTTTTGAACTGATGCAAATAACATCGGTTCATGACAAAAAACAGCATATTATCGAATCGTTGGATATGGCTTTGAAACGTGCGGATGTTGTTCTGTTTACAGGTGGAATAGGTCCAACGAATGATGATATCACCAAACAAACTTTAACGGAGTATTTCAACACAAAATTGGTTTTTGATGAATCGGTTTTACGGAATATTGTAAACTTATTTTCCACCCGACCCAATTTTGTTATCAATGATCTGACTCGTGGTCAGGCAATGGTTCCAGAAAACTGCACCGTCATACAAAATCTCGTTGGAACTGCGCCCTTAACTTGGTTTGAAAAAGATGGAAAAGTAATTGTTTCTATGCCGGGTGTACCTTACGAAATGAAGAATGCCATGAGCACGGAGATTATTCCAAGACTTCATAAGCATTTTGAAACGCCAGTACTAATTCACAAAACCGTTCAAGTTTATGGTTATGGCGAATCTGCTTTGGCTATCAAAATTGAAAACTGGGAAAATGAATTGCCTGAATATATAAGTCTGGCTTATTTGCCTAATTCCGGTATTGTAAAATTGCGTTTAAGTGGCTTGATGGATAATTCGTTGGAGCTTGAGTTCATCATGAACCAGCAAATTGAAAAGCTAAAACAAATTTTGGGCTCGGCAATTATTGCATTCGATGATATTCCAATGGAGCAATTGGTTGGAAACTTACTGAAATCAAAAGGATTAATGGTAGCAACAGCTGAAAGTTGCACAGGTGGGAATATTGCACATCTATTAACTTCAATTTCAGGAAGTTCAGAATATTTTAAAGGTTCTGTCGTTGCGTATTCAAACGAAGTAAAAACCAATATTCTCAATGTATCAGCCGAAGATATTGAAACGTTTGGTGCAGTAAGTCAACAAGTGGTTGAACAGATGGCTATTGGAGTGAGAAAATTGCTAAAAACCGATGTGGCTGTTGCAACTTCCGGCATTGCCGGCCCAACGGGTGGAACAGAGGAAAAGCCGGTTGGTATGGTTTGGATTTCAGTAAGTTCTGAAGAAATAACTTTAAGCCGTGAGTTTCGTTTCGGATCATTACGCGAACAAAATATTATCCGTGCAACACAAGCTGCATTGATCATGCTAAAAGAAATAATTTGAAACCTCTAACCTAGACAAGCCAGAACCAAGAACAAAGATGTTAGACAAAAGAAAACCACAAAAAAAGTAATTGAAAACAATTTTCTTTTGAAATAAATAAAGATTTTATTCTTTTATAGAATTTTCATATTAAGTTGATTATCTGTTAATTGCAACAATTGTAGTACGTCAAAGTAATGTATTGTGCAAAAAAATACATCAATTTGAAAGTTTAGGCAATAAAGAGGAAGAAAGTTAGTAGTACATATAAAAATAAACAATAAATTCCACTACCAAATAATTAAATGCGTTCATTTACAGAATATTATTGATAAAAAAGTAAGATTCATATGTAAATAATGAAATTAATCGCAGAGAATGTTTGTTCAAATGAAAAATAAAGTGTACTTTTGCACACTGTTTTTGAGAAAAAATGTAAACAATAAAAAGATATAGAAATGTCAAAGATTTGTCAGATTACCGGTAAAAAAGCAATGGTAGGAAACAACGTATCACACTCAAAACGTCGTACCAAAAGAACTTTTGATGTGAACTTGTTTACCAAAAAATTCTATTGGGTAGAACAAGATACCTGGATTAGCTTAAATGTTTCCGCTAATGGACTTCGCACCATTAACAAAATTGGATTAGATGCTGCCATCAAAAAAGCATCAGAAAAAGGGTATTTATACGCATAATTAGGAGAATAGACCATGGCTAAAAAATCAAAAGAAGCAAGAATCCAGGTTATTCTGGAGTGCACAGAGCATAAAGAAAGCGGTATGCCCGGAACATCGCGTTATATTACTGTGAAGAACAGAAAAAATACACCGGCGCGCTTGGAGTTGAAAAAATACAACCCCATTTTGAAAAAATATACAGTTCATAAAGAAATTAAATAATATCTGAATTATGGCTAAGAAAGCGGTTGCATCCATGCAAAAAGGTGAAGGTCGTGCCTTCGCAAAGGTTATCAAAATGGTGAAATCACCAAAAACCGGAGCTTATGTCTTCCAGGAAGAAATTGTAGCAAACGATAAAGTGAAGGATTATTTTACAAAATAAGACACACTTCGTTCCTAAAAAATAGAAAGAATCCTCTCATTAACAAAATGAGAGGTTTTTTTTTGCGATTAGGTCAGAAAAAAAACTTAATTTTGTAGCTAAGTTAGCAGTTTACAAATTAACTAGTTAACTAATTACTAATTAACCAAACAATAATGGGATTATTTAATTTTTTTAGCAAAGACAAAAAAGAAACTCTCGATCAGGGATTATCAAAAACAAAAGAAAGTGTTTTTTCAAAACTGACTCGTGCGGTTGCCGGAAAATCTAAAGTTGATGAAGAAGTTCTCGATAATCTGGAAGAAGTTCTGATCAGTTCTGATGTTGGAGTTGAAACAACATTACGGATTATCGAAAGAATCGAGAAACGAGTTTCAGAGGATAAATACGTGAACACTAATGAACTGAATGTGATTTTGAAAGAAGAAATTGCAGCTTTGCTTGCAGAGAACAATTCTAATTCATCAGCTGATTTTGGTGCGACTCTCCCAACGAAACCGTATGTAATTATGGTGGTTGGAGTAAATGGGGTGGGAAAAACAACGACCATAGGAAAATTAGCTTATCAGTTTACCAAAGCCGGTAAAAAAGTTTACCTTGGTGCTGCCGACACATTTCGCGCTGCTGCTGTTGAGCAGTTGGTTATTTGGGGAGAACGTGCCGGAGTACCTGTAATCAAGCAGAAAATGGGTTCTGATCCAGCCTCTGTGGCTTTCGATACCATCGCTTCGGCAAAAGCAAATGATGCTGATGTAGTGATTATTGATACTGCTGGCCGATTGCACAATAAAATCAACCTGATGAATGAGTTGACCAAAATCAAAAACGTGATGCAAAAAGTGGTGCCGGATGCGCCACATGAAGTTTTGCTGGTTTTGGATGGTTCAACCGGACAAAATGCATTTGAGCAAGCCAAACAATTTACCAAAGCAACCGATGTTACTGCATTGGCTATTACGAAGTTGGATGGAACAGCTAAAGGCGGCGTTGTAATTGGAATATCGGATCAGTTTAAAATTCCCGTAAAATATATTGGATTGGGAGAAGGAATGGAACATTTGCAAGTTTTTGACCGGAATGAATTTGTGGCTTCGTTGTTTGAATAATAAACAGCTCCCTAAATCCCCCGATGGGGGACTTTTAGACTTTTAACTACTAATAGTCAGTTTTTAAGTTTTAAAAATATCAAATTGTCTCTGTACTGTGGAGACAATTGAACTGCTAGCTTTTAAGAAATTGAAGTTTTGAAAACGAAAATGAATAAAGGAACTGTTGATGTTGTAACACTGGGTTGTTCAAAAAATCTGGTTGATTCGGAGCAGTTGATGCGTCAATTTGATGCACTTGGTTATAAAGTGAGGCATGATGCCGAAAATCCTGATGGTGAGATTGTAATTGTGAATACCTGCGGATTTATTGGCGATTCCAAAGAAGAAAGTATCAATACGATTTTACAATTTGCAGAATTGCGGAAGCAAAATAAAATCGGAAAGTTATTCGTGATGGGTTGTCTTTCCGAGCGTTATCTAAAAGAATTAAGTCTTGAAATTCCGGAAGTGGATAAATTTTACGGAAAATTCAATTATACTGATATTCTGAAAGAAATTGGACAGGAATATCGTGCTGATTTACGGTTGGAACGCACGTTGACAACGCCAAATCATTATGCTTATATAAAAGTTTCTGAAGGTTGTAACCGGACTTGTTCCTATTGTGCCATTCCTATTATTACCGGAAAACATCGTTCTCGTTCAATGGAAGATATTGAGAATGAAGTAAAAGGACTCGTAAAAACTGGTGTAAAGGAATTTCAATTGATAGCGCAGGATTTGTCCTACTATGGATTGGATCGGTATAAAACCATGAAATTAGCAGAATTGACCGAACGTCTTTCGGATATTCAGGGCGTTGAATGGTTGCGTTCGCATTATGCTTATCCGGCTCAATTTCCGTACGATTTATTGAAAGTAATGCGCGA
>JBBRTR010000167.1:0-5918 GCA_038244215.1 Bacteroidales bacterium | reverse complement strand
TTAAAAAATAGGAAAAGTAATAAAACAGTGAACAAACCTGAAAATATAGCTGCTTTAAAAAAAGGAACTTCATTTTTTGATAAGAGAAAAATCCCTGCAAGTGAGTGGTTGCATTCGAGGTATGATATTATTAAAGCAACAGTAATTATCAAACTTGAAAGCAGTAATGTCTGACTATGTATAATTTCTAATGACCAATTACCTGCAATTACTAATACAAAGCCACAGAAAATATATGTTAAAAATAAAGTTAACTGACTAAATAGATAAATATTCTTAATTCCTTTTAAGTCATTGATAATTCTTAAGTGAGCAATTTTCGGTTGAAAGGTCATAGGATAAATAAAAGCCACTAGTGAAATTACCGAAATAAGTTGAAAGGTGATACCGTATGAAGCAATATCTGAAAGAGAGAGGTAAAGCGAGCCAATTATTAGTGATGATTTTTGGACCAAAAATGAACCTAAGGTAGTTATTCCGATTTTTATTGCATTTGGATATATTGCATTCATTATTTGTTTTGATGAACGTTCTTCAACCTGATTTAATTGAAATTTGGTATCTTGATTAAAAAAAGCATTATAAGAAAGAAATCTTATAATAATAACTGAAATAGCTTGTGCAGAAACAATAGCAATAAGACCAAATCCTAAAATAATTAATAATATCGCAATTAGTAGATAAACGGATTGACCAATTATTGTTATTTGTTTAGATTTTTTTATCAATCCTTTGCCAAGTAATAATGAGTCATAATAGAGTGTATATAAATTATATGTGCTTATGATACAAAGAATACTCCATGCTATTAATACTTCTGTTTTGTCATTTTTATAATTTTCAATAAGTGTCATTATATAAAATGTTCCAACAGTTGATAAAATTATGAAAAGGATTAATGACATTTTAAAATAGAATGATTTCATTATCGAAATAGCCCCCTTTAGAAGGCTATAATTAATACTTTTCTTACTGTTAAATTCGATAATTTCGAAGCCACTTGATTTTAAATTTGTTACACCGCTAAAAATATAACTAATATTACGAGTAAAAGATGGGTTGAATCCGAAATCAAGAAGATTGGAAAATGCAGTAATTGTTATAAATACAGACCAAATACCCACGTCTTCACTTGGTAATTTTTTGAGAATAAATGGCATAAGCAAAATTGATGCAGCTATTCTTAAAAATGTAGCCGCATAATTCCAATATAAATCTTTTTTGCCAATTTCCATTCCTACTCGTATTTCTCCATTTTATCCTCAATACTCACATCTCCTGTCGAACTTTGAATTTTAATGTAAGTCATTAAACTGTCAGCTCCTGAATTGTAACAAGCTTCCTGAGCAAGTTTAACCACTTCCATTATTCTATCATAGCTTCCTTCCATTACGGTTTCGAAGGGTGTTACTTTGTAGCGTAAGCCTGAAGCGGCAATCACTTCAATTGCTTTATCTACCAATGCATACGGATGAATTGATTTTGAACTTGGTAGAATTTGCAAGGCTATATTGACTGTTTTATTCATATTATTTAAATATTAAAAGATAACGTTATTATCGTTTAAAAATTGTGTGTTTTGAAGATTTTTTCTGAGGTTTTATGATAAATAAAAAACCCGAAATTTCTTCCGGGTTTTTTTTGTATTAGTTCAGAACAACTCACTCGGCAACTTCTTCTGTTGCAGCAGTTTCAGCTGGTGTTTCAACAACTTCTTCAGCAGCTTCAACAACAGGAGTTTCAGCAGCGATAGTTGCAGCAATTGCATCCTCTTTTTTCTTGGCTACTTCGGCAGCTTTCGCTTTGTTTACTTCAGCTTCGGCTTTTTGACGAGCTTTTAAATCTGCTTGTTTTTCGGCAGCTAATTGTTCTTTGGTTTTTACTACGCTTGATTCTTTGGTAGTTTTCCATGCAGCGAAACGTTTTTCGGCTTCAGCTTCATCAAAAGCACCTTTTTGTACACCTTCCAACAAGTGTTTTTTCATTAAAACTCCTTCGTTTGAAAGAATGTTACGGGTTGTGTCGGTGGGTTGAGCACCTGTTGTCATCCAATACAAAGCTCGGTCGAATTTTAAAACGATAGTAGCTGGGTTTGTGTTTGGATTGTACGAACCGATTCGTTCGATAAATTTACCATCACGTGGTGCGCGACTGTCAGCGATAACGATATGATAATAAGCATACCCTTTACGACCGAAACGTTGCAATCTGATTTTAGTTGGCATTTTTTTTATTTATTAAATGATTATACCTGATGCTTTTTCTCGAAAAGCGGATGCAAAGGTAATTAATAATAGTCAATTATCAATTATCAATTATCAATTATTTGCAAAGTACCCAAGCCGTTTCAAATTGATGGTCGGTAAGTCGGAGATTTTCCATGTAACGGATAGCTTCCTGTTTGTCTGAAAACGATTGGATGGCAACACGGTATGTTTTTACGGGAGGAAGTACGTGAGCAGTTGTAAATTGTTCTGCTACAAGTGAATTGCAAAATTTATCTGCACTTCGCTGAGTTGGTAAGCTGGCAACAATCACATGATAGCGAAATGAATCAGGTAGTTGCAGTTCTGTGCTTGCCAATTTAGTGGAGTCTATTGCAGGCGGAATTACCGGTTGAATTGTGGTTTTCGGTGAATTGACAAAACTTAATGTTGATAAATCAGCCGAATCGCTCCTTTTTACGTCCGAAACACGATTTGTAACAGCAAATAATCCCAATATTAATAAAATGGAAGCTGCATACCTGAATGTACGGGCCGATGGCAGCGTAAAAGTGATTTTCTTTGCTTCTTCACCCGAATTTTCATTTCGTTCGGAAACATACAAATCGGTTAGTCCGAGATTTTGTGGTAAAAAACCTGAAATTTCAGAGGGTTGAAACAGTAAATTCCCTGATGCATTTTTTTGTAGTGTACCGAGATTTGCAAGTCTGACATTTCCGGAAGTGTTCAGTTTAAATTTTATACTTTCCACCTCCTTATCAATATATTCCATCGCTAGGCGGTAGCTAATTTGCCGTATTCGGGCAATTTCGATAGCCAATAAACCATCAGCATGAAGCATGAGCGGATTGAATCCAATCGTGTCGAGAGGAGCTTTTATCCGATCTGAAAAAATCTGAGCAGTTTGATGTTGAACCACAAAACCACCTAAATTAGGAACAACCACAAATTCGTGTTGCGCCAAAAGTTTTTCGATATGTTCACAGAATCTTTCCACCTTACAAAAGTAGAATAAATGTTGATAAATTCACTTTTTTCTGATAAAAAGTTTTCAACAAGTTTTTAAACTTAAAAAATCGATGTATCTTTGTCTTTTAGTTCGTAAAGTTTATAAAGTTTTTAAAGTTTATAAAGTGCTGAAAATGAAATAGAATTTGGAACTCATATATTTATTCAAATGAAAAAGACCATTCTTATTACCGGTGGAGCAGGATTCATTGGTTCACATGTTGTTCGACTTTTCGTAACAAAATATCCTGAATATCAAATTATTAATTTAGATGCATTGACCTATGCAGGTAATCTTGAAAACCTGAAAGACATTGCAAAAGCACCGAATTATAAATTTGTAAAAGGTGATATTACTGACGAAAAATTTATCGCTGAATTATTTGCAACTTATCAGTTTGATGGAGTTGTACATTTAGCTGCCGAATCACATGTCGACCGTTCCATTACCGATCCGTTTTCTTTTATCCGAACCAATGTTTTTGGTACTTGCAATTTGCTAAATGTTGCCAAAGAAGCCTGGAAAGGGAATATGGAAGGAAAACGATTCTATCATATTTCAACCGATGAAGTCTACGGAGCTTTGGAATTTGACGGAACTTATTTCACTGAAAATCACAAATATGATCCACATTCTCCTTATTCGGCCAGTAAAGCTTCCTCCGATCATTTTGTACGGGCTTATCACGATACCTATGGTTTGCCGGTTGTAATTTCCAATTGCTCAAACAATTACGGAGCAAATCATTTTCCTGAAAAACTGATTCCTTTATCTATCAATAATATAAAAAACAACAAACCGATTCCTATTTACGGAAAAGGTGAAAATGTCCGCGACTGGTTGTGGGTAAATGACCACGCCCGTGCCATCGATACTATTTTTCACCAAGGCATTTCCGGTGAAACCTATAATATCGGTGGAAATAATGAGTGGACCAATATTGATTTAATTCGTGAATTATGTAAGATTATGGATCGAAAATTGGGTAGGGCAGAGGGTGAATCAGCAAAGTTGATCACGTTTGTAAAAGACCGTGCAGGACATGATTTGCGCTATGCTATTGATTCTACAAAACTTCAACGTGAACTTGGCTGGAAACCTTCGCTTCAGTTTGAAGAAGGACTTGAAAAAACGGTGGATTGGTATATGGAAAATCAGGAATGGATGGATAACATTATTAACGGTGATTATCAGAAATATTACGAAAAACAGTATACTGAAAGATAGACCCCTAAATCCCCTAAAGGGGAATTATTATCAAATATAAGAGTTAGTTCGTTAATAGCGCGAACTAACTTTTCTATTTTCACTAGATACAAATGTCCCCTTTAGGGGATTTAGAGGTCTTTATTTTGGTGCAGTTCTATAGAGATATATTCCAATTATCAGAAAGACTACATTAGGCAGCCAAACTGCAGCAAAGGCTGACATGGTTCCACTTACCGAAAATGTAGTGGAAAGCGTTGAGAATAAAATATATAGTGAACTCAACGCCAATCCGACACCGAGATGAAGTCCCATTCCTCCACGTACTTTTCGGGACGAAAGCGAAACGCCGATTAATGACATTATAAATGCAGCAAGCGGCATGGAGAATCGTTTATAATACTCATCCTCAAATCCCTGGATATTTCCAACTCCACGATCCCGCTGTTTGACAAGGTATCTGCCGAGTTGGTGATTGTTCATCTGAGCAGCTTCTTGAGCAGTTATGAAAAATTCCTCAGGTTGAACCATGATGGTGGTGTCTTTTGAAGAACCTTTTGTAACTTTCTCGCGCATTCCGTTGAAATCACGTTGCAGATAATCCGTAATTTTCCATTTATAAGCCGAGTCCCACGAAATAGTCTGCGCAGTTAATCTTGAAACCAAAGTTTTCCCTTTGAATTTTTCTAGTGAAAAACGATACCCCATATTGTTCGAAACTTCATAGCGTTCGATATACATGATAACGCCTTTTGAAACCTCCATTTGTACATTTCTGGCATTATCCTTTTTAAATGGTCGTACATAAGTATTTTCAAAATCGAGCATTTTTTTATTGGCAGGCGGAATAATATAACCCCCTACAACAAAAGATATTGAGGCAATAAGAAGTGCAGAAAGAAAATAGGGCAACATTAACCGTCGAAAACTGACACCGCTCGCCAAAATGGCAATGATTTCGGTATTACTGGCCATTTTGGAAGTGATAAAAATAACTGCAATAAACGTGAACAGTGGACTGAACATGTTCATATAGAAGGGAATGAAATTCAGATAATAGTCAAAAACGATGGCTTTTAATGGAGCATTGTGTTCGAAGAAATTATCTAGTTTTTCGGTTAAATCGAAAACTACCGCAATACTTAAAATCAGCATAATGGAGAAAAAATATGTCCCCAAAAACTTCTTAATGATATAGGTATCAATTCGTTTTAAACCGATTTTCCGATAATTGAATTTCATTTATGTTAGTTCATAAAGTTCGTAATGTTCGTAAAGTTTATAAAGTTCATAAAGTTTGAAAGTTCAATTTAAAAACTTTATAACTTTCTTTACTTTATAAACTCAAAGTCGTCTTCCAAGTTGTTCCATCATACCTTTTTTCCAGTTTGAGAAATCGCCGTGCTGGATATGTTTTCGGGCTTCTCCAACCAAATGCAGATAAAAAGCCAGATTGTGAATGGATGCAATTTGCAGTG
>JBBRTR010000166.1:0-5956 GCA_038244215.1 Bacteroidales bacterium | reverse complement strand
GCTCCAAGGCTTCCAATCCACCTGCAGAAGCTCCAATTCCGATTATAGGAAATTGATCAGATTTAGAAAAAACGATTGATTTTTTAGATTTTTCCTGCAAGTCATCAGTCTCAGCAGGAGTTTTGGTTTGCTTATTCATAAAGTTTACTGTTATTCAAATTACCACTGCACGAATCAATACTAACGAAATTATGAAAAATCAACTCGCGAAAAATCCGTGAGAGTTGATTTTAGAATTGTTATCTTATTGACAACAATATTACTTATAATTATTCATATAACAATTTATTTAGATGAAAAGTTACTATACATCAATAAACTAAGCATTTTCATTTTTCAAGTAAAAAATATCCTAATCCAGGGATTATTGACCCAACGAGGGGATGGACAACCAGTCGTACACGTACGAACGACCCAACGAGGGGATGGAAGTCAGTCGTACACGTACGAACGGCCCAACGAGGGGATGGACAGTCAGTCGTACACGTACGAACGACCCAACGAGGGGATGGACAGTCAGTCGTACACGTACGAACGGCCCAACGAGGGGATGACCACTTATGATTCAAACGGTCTTCTGTAACTACAACCGTTTTTCCATTCGCTGCAACCGTAAGAAGTTTTGCCTTTCAGGATTGTTCCTTTTCCGCAAAGAGGACAGACTTCACCCCCTGCCCCCCTCTCCTTGAGGAGAGGGGGAATGTCTGTTGAGGTAGATTGCGATGCGTTCGTAATCAATACCGCTCCCTTCTTCTCTTGCTCCCTCTCCTTGAGGAGTGGGGGAATGTCTGTTGAGGTAGATTGTGATGCATTCGTAATTGATTCACCCACTGCTCCCCTCTCCTCAAGGAGAGGGGTTGGGGGTGAGGTGGTTGTGGTTGTGGTGGGTCTTCTATTATCACTCTTCACATTAAATACAATCTCAGTTACCATGGCTTTCAGTTCGTCCAGAAAGTCTTTGGCTTTGTATTCACCTTTTTCAACTTGTCGCAATT
This sequence comes from Bacteroidales bacterium, assembly GCA_038244215.1. Lineage (GTDB taxonomy): Bacteria > Bacteroidota > Bacteroidia > Bacteroidales > Paludibacteraceae > Paludibacter. The sequence continues at coordinate 4,961 of JBBRTR010000166.1, read as the reverse complement.
TTTTCTCCCAACGTCCTGTCAGTTCTGCCGATTTCAACAAATCTTCCTGAATAATCTGAATCAATTCCACGCCGGTATTGGTGGCAATCAAATTTTTCTTTTCCCTGCGGACATAATCCCGTTTGAAAAGTGTTTCGATAATCGCAGCACGTGTTGATGGTCGACCTATTCCGTTTTCTTTCAATGCATCTCGGAGTTCGTCGTCATCCACGAGTTTTCCGGCGGTTTCCATTGCCCGAAGTAAGGTTGCTTCCGTATACGGTTTGGGTGGTGATGTCCATTTTTCTGCTAAAGTCGGTTCGTGTGGCCCACTTTCGCCTTTTACAAACAAAGGCAATGTCCATTCTTCATCTTCTTCACCCTCTTTTTCTTCCGTTTCTGCTTTTGCAAAAACCACACGCCAACCTTGTTCCAAAATTTGTTTCCCGGTAACTTTAAATTCAACCTTTTCCACTTCTCCCAATACGGTAGTGGTAGAAATTTTACATTCGGGATAAAAATTGGCAATAAACCGACGAGCGACCAAATCAAAAACCCGTTTTTCCGGATCGGTCAATGCGGTTGGATGAATACCTGTTGGAATAATGGCATGGTGATCGGTTACTTTTGAATTGTCGAAAACCTTTTTTGTTTTGGGCAATTTTCCTACCAACAAGGGTTTTGTCAACAGTTCGTAGTCCTTAATTCCTTTCAGAATATCCGGAACTTTCGGATAAATATCGTCAGTCAAATACGTTGTATCCACACGCGGGTAGGTGGTTACTTTCTTTTCGTAGAGTGCTTGAATAATTTTAAGTGTTTCGTCTGCCGAATAACCAAACTTTTTGTTGCATTCCACCTGAAGTGATGTCAAATCAAAAAGCCGTGGTGCCGATTCGTTTCCTTTTTTAGTACCAATATCGGTGACAAAAAAATCAGCAGTACGAACCGTGTCAAGAAAATTGGTACCTTCTTCCACGCTCGAAAAACGTCCTTTCGTAGTCGAAAAAACGGTATCCCGATATACGGTTTTCAATTCCCAATAAGCTTCAGGTTTAAAATTTTCAATTTCCAACTGACGATTTACAATTAATGCCAGTGTCGGTGTTTGAACCCGACCAATAGAAAGAACCTGACGATTTTTTCCGTATTTCAAAGTATAAAGTCGGGTGGCGTTCATACCAAGCAACCAATCACCAATGGCACGCGAAAGACCGGCTTCGTAAAGTGTTTGGTAATTACTTTGATCTTTCAGCTTCGTAAATCCTTCTTTTATAGCTTCCTCGGTCAATGACGAAATCCACAAACGTTTCACCGGACATTTACACAACGCTTTTTGCATCACCCAACGCTGAATCAATTCCCCTTCCTGGCCGGCATCACCACAGTTTATCACTTCATCGGCATTGGCCATAAGCGTTTCAATTACTTTGAATTGCTTTTGAATGCCGCTGTCGTTCATCACTTTTATGCCAAATCGTTTGGGAATCATGGGCAAATGACTCAACGCCCAGGCTTTCCATTCCGGCGCATATTCATGTGGTTCGAGCAATCCGCACAGATGACCAAAAGTCCAGGTTACCTGATAACCATTTCCTTCAATATATCCATCCTTTCGGATTTTAGCACCGAGCACTTCGGCAATATCACGTGCCACACTGGGCTTTTCGGCAATACAGACTATCATTGATTGGTTAGTTAATTGGTTAATTAGTTAATTGGTTGATTGGTTGATTGGTTAATTGGTTAATGAGATACTCCAGTTTTCGTTTCATTTTCTCTTACAAAAGTACTGAAAAATTTCGCATTGGAAACAGAACTTTTAAAACCTACTTCAGTTATGGTTATGGTATGAAATAACATTATCGGTTTAAACTATTCAGTTATAACTCCTATGATTTCTGAATTTCGCATCCCGAATTGCTTAATTTTTTTTATCTTTGCAGTCAGAAACAATCTTTTAGGTAAAAGGAGTTTTAAGGTATAGTGTTTAACGTAAGTAATTTTAGGTACATGTTTCAGAATCAGGAAATAGCAAAAGACATTTTTTATGTGGGTGTAAATGACCGCCAGAAGCACAAATTTGAAAATATGGTTCCGCTTCCAAATGGCGTTTCATATAATTCATATCTTATTGTGGATGAAAAAACTGCTTTGGTGGATACGGTTGATATTGCCAAAGGAGATGTTTTTATTGATAAAATCCAATCACAACTCAAAGACAGAACGCTTGATTATCTGATTATAAATCATATGGAGCCCGATCATTCCGGCTCTATCCGACTGCTACGTCAATATTATCCCGAATTAACCATCGTCGGAAATAGCAAAACATTGGGAATGGTTGAAGGTTTCTACGGAGTTAACAACAACTTTAAAGAAATAAAGGATGGTGAAATTTTGTCATTGGGAAATTATAAACTTCAGTTTTACCTGACTCCAATGGTTCACTGGCCTGAAACTATGATGACCTATGAACCTCAGAATAAAATTCTTTTCTCGGGCGATGCTTTCGGAAGTTTTGGAAATTTGGAAGGTACTGTTCTTGATTCGGAAATGAATATCGAAAAATACTGGGATGAAATGATCCGTTATTACGCTAATATTGTAGGAAAATATGGTTCAGCCGTTCAAAAAGCTTTGCAAAAACTCACGCCACTCGATATTGAAATAATTTGCAGCACACACGGTCCGGTTTGGAAGAAATATGTATCTGAAGTAGTTGATATGTATGATAAAATGAGCCGATATGATACCAGAGAAGGTGTTGTGATTGTTTACGGTTCGATGTATGGCAATACGGAATTAATGGCTGAAACAGTTGCTCAGGGAGTTGCGCAAGCAGGCGTAAAGAATATAATCGTTCATAATGTATCAAAATCAGATCCTTCTGTAATCTTAAAAGATATTTTCAAATATCGCGGCTTAATTGTTGGCAGCCCAACTTATTGCAACGAATTGTATCCTGAAGTGGAATCGCTGTTACGGAAAATTGAAATCCGTGGAATAAAAAATCATGTATTCGGTTGTTTTGGTTCGTATACATGGGCAAGTGCGGCTGTTAAACGTTTGACAACTTTTGTTGAAACTATGAAATGGCCAAGCTCGGAAATCACGGTGGATGAAAAACAAGGTCTGAAAGAAGAAAACTATCTGGCTTGCCTTGAACTTGGACGAAAAGTCGGTGCATTAGCTAAAATTCCAATCGTTGAGAATAAACATTGCGTTTGATTGATGTGTTAATGTGATGATGTGAAGATATGATGATTTGAAGATAAATAAAAAAAATACAGTATGCAGGAAATGACATTAATTACACCAACTTTTTTATTCTCAGCCATATCCTTATTATTACTGGCTTATACAAATCGGTTTTTATCGTATGCGCAATTGGTGCGAACGCTCAAAGACCGTTATATGGTAGATCATTCGGCATTGACTCATGCACAAATAATGAATTTACGCCGTCGGTTGTATCTGACTAAAAATATGCAATTGCTGGGAGTAGCCAGTTTATTATTGTGTGTGGCAACCATGTTTTTGATTTATGTCGGATTACAGATAATTTCAGCTTACGTTTTCGGAATCGCCTTACTCTTACTGATTATTTCACTTGTATTAACGGTGATGGAAATCAGGATTTCGGCTAAATCACTTGAAATTTATTTGAGTGATATTGAAAATATAAAAAAACTACCCCTAACCCCTAAAGGGGAATAAGATAGGGGAATATTTTTATTTGATTGCATTAATAATTTAATTCTCCGTCAGCAGACGGTTTGGGGGTCAATATGAATAACGGATTTGTACGTGTAGCTGCTGCCATTCCCGAGCTTCGGGTGGCCGATTGTGCTTTCAATGTCGACAGAATGGCTGATTTGATTCGGCAGGCTGAGGCCGAGAAAGTACAAGTTGTGTGTTTTCCCGAATTGAGCATAACTGCTTATACTTGTGCCGATTTATTTCTGCAGAATCAGTTATTGGAGGATGCAAAAAAGGGATTAACTGAACTTCAAATGCTCTCCTTTTCAACTTCGGTAGTCATTATTGCCGGCATGCCGGTTCGGATTCAAAATCAGCTTTTCAACACAGCTGTTGTTTTACAAGGTGGACATATTCTGGGAGTTGTACCTAAAATTCATATCCCTAATCAAAATGAATATTACGAAAAGCGCTGGTTTTCTTCCGGAACTGACACGGCTGAACAAAGCATTTCACTTGCGGGTGAAGAAGTTCCTTTTGGTACCAATTTATTATTTACGGATAAGAAATTCTCTTTTGGAATTGAAATTTGTGAAGATCTTTGGGGACCTATTCCACCCAGCACGCAACACGCGTTACACGGCGCTGAAATCATTTTCAATCTTTCCGCCAGCAACGAATTAATCGGAAAACATAATTATCGCCGTCAATTGATAGAACAACAATCGGCGCGATGCAATGCCGGCTATGTATATGCTTCAGCTGGAGCAGGTGAATCTACAACTGATATGGTTTTTGCCGGAATCGGAATTATTGCCGAAAATGGCAAAATTCTTTCAGAATCGGAACGGTTTAATTTTGAACCACAACTCGTTATAAGTGAAATTGATGTGGAACGATTATTAGCTGACCGGATTCGAAATACTAATTTCAATCAAGACAAATCAAAAGAAAATTATAGAATAATTCCGATTGAAGATGCGCGTTATCTTCAGTTTGATTTGAAACGCAGGTTTGAAAAACATCCTTTTGTGCCAGCTCTATCGAATCGGGATGAAAGCTGCGAAGAAATATTTTCCATTCAGGTGGGCGGACTGGCAAAACGATGGAAACACACAAATTCTGAAACAGTTGTTGTTGGAATTTCCGGCGGATTGGATTCAACACTTGCCTTAATGGTTTGCGTAAAAACTGCCGACAAACTTGGTCTGGATCGAAAACGAATCATTGGCATCACCATGCCGGGATTTGGAACTACAGACAGAACCTACAACAATGCG
>JBBRTR010000165.1:0-6005 GCA_038244215.1 Bacteroidales bacterium | reverse complement strand
TCCAATCAAAACAAAATTCAAACCGGCATTTCTGGCTGCTACTTCAATAAATAAATCAAAACCTTTATTCTGGAAATCTCCCAATTGACTCATTGTACCAACTGTAAGAATCAGATTTTCTTGCTTATCAATTGACATATCCCGTTTAATTTTATTCGGATCAATGCCGTTATAAATAATTTCAGTTTTGGTTTTTAAACCCGGAACATAATGTTGGATTCCATCAATATGAGGATTCTCGGCGTTGTAATAATGATTTTCGTGATAAATAAGCGACTTGTGATTGGCAATAATCAAATCAGTATTTCTCAACGCAAATTTCACACAAACTCCTCTAAATTTTTTTCGATAAACCCCTTTTTTTAGTTCAGGATACGAAACTGCTTCTTGTCCTCCGATGAAAATAAGTGTTTTTTTTGACAATAATTTGCCCATAAATGCCATGATGGCTGAATGATAATCGGCAAACCAGGAAATAAAAATTACATTTTTTCGAAATACCTGAAATAGTAAAACAAAAAATAATTTTAGTAATCGAAAGCCGAAACCTATTTTGCTCCCGCTTTGATTCAATAAAACTGATTTTACTTCGAATTGTTTTTCAAAAATTTCCTGATCTCCCCGAATAAATGATGAATTGGCTGGTTTGATATAAATTATACGTGTCTTCTTTTTCATTGTTTATGTGAAAATATTAAGTTTACAAAAGTAGTTATTAATTTGATAAAATGAGAATTGAAAAGCTATAATTTATTTTATTATTCTGATAATCAATGTGATTAATAATTTGATTTTTTGAATTGAAATATAATTAGCGAATAGTAAATATTGAGTTTTTGACTATGAAAAATTTATAGTATCTTTGAAGTTTATATATTTTTACTTTAAAATGAAGATTTTAATCACAGGATATTCCGGTTTTATTGGGAGTTATCTGAAAAAAAGATTGGATAAAACCAAGCACGAATTGATTCTTGCCGATGTTGTGGATGGTATTGACATCTGTGATTGGCAACAAGTTAACAAGTTTTCCGAAATTGATGTTGTTGTTCATTTGGCAAATCTTACGTTTGTGCCGGCTTCGTATGAGCAACCGAAACGTTTTTATGAAACGAACTATTTAAGCACATTAAATATGTTGGAATTATGTCGGTTGAACGCTGCAAAAATGATATTTTTCAGTTCTTACATTTATGGTCATCCGCAATATCAACCCATTGATGAAAATCATCCGATTCAGGCTTTTAACCCTTACTCACAGACAAAAGTAATTTGCGAAAGCCTGTGTGAAGGCTATAATCGAGATTTTAAAGTACCAATAACCATTTTTCGACCGTTTAATATTTATGGGAAAGGTCAGAATCCCGATTTTCTGATTCCGACGATTATTAATCAGGCAAAATCAGGTAAAATTGTTATAAAAGATGATCGTCCGAAACGAGATTATATTCATGTTGAGGATATTATAGAAGCCATTTTGATAGCAATTGAAAGTAAAAATACAGAAAAATCGATTGAAAAGTATAATTTGGGAACAGGAATCAGCTATTCAGTAAAGGAAATTGTTGATTTTGTGATTAAACTTTCTGATTCTAAAATTGACTATCTTTGCAGCAACGAAATCCGACCAAATGACGTGCTGGATACAGTTGCGGATATTTCAAAAATTCAAAATGAACTGCATTGGAAACCGAAGATCAGCATTTTGGAGGGTTTAAAAAGTATGATTAATTGAATTATTGATATAATTTTTAGTAAATGAAAAATATTTTAGTTACCGGTGCTGGAGGTTTTATCGGTTCACATCTAACCGAACTATTGGTTGAGCTAGGATACAACGTGAAAGCTTTTGTTCATTATAATTCATGGAATAAATGGGGTTGGTTGGACACAAGTTCAGCGAAAAATAAAGTTGAAATTATTACCGGCGATATTCGTGATTTTGATTCGGTTTTTGCAGCCATGCAGGGTTGTGACACGGTCTTTCATCTGGCTGCCTTAATCGGAATTCCGTATTCCTACGTTTCTCCACAAGCTTATATCAAAACAAATATCGACGGCACATATAATGTTTTGCAATCAGCTCGCCAGTTGGAAATTGAAAAAATCATGGTTACTTCAACGAGTGAAACGTACGGAACAGCACAATATGTTCCGATTGACGAAAAACACCCGATGGTTGGTCAATCTCCTTACTCAGCAACAAAAATTTCTGCCGACCAACTTTCTATCAGTTATTTCAAATCGTTTGATTTGCCGGTAAAAATTGTTCGTCCATTCAATACTTACGGTCCTCGTCAATCGGCACGTGCCATTATTCCAACGGTAATTTCTCAGATTTTAAACGGACAAACTTCACTAAAACTTGGTAATTTAAGTCCGACACGTGATTTGACTTTTGTAAAAGACACTGCCAACGGATTTAATCAGATTGCACAAGCCGATGGACTTTTTGGCGAAATTACCAACATTGGCATGAACGAAGAAATTACCATTGGAAATCTTGTTCAGCTGATTGCCGATTTGATTGGAACGAAAGTAGAAATTTTATCGGATGAACAACGAATTCGTCCCGATAAAAGTGAAGTGGAACGGCTATTTTGTGACAACACAAAAATCTTAAAAGCGACTGATTGGCATCCTGCTTACACACTCGAAAGCGGTTTAAAAGAAACCATTCAATGGATTTCAAATAATTTATCCTATTTTAAATCAGATATTTATAATGTCTAAACGTGCTGTAATTTTAGCAGGTGGCAAAGGAACTCGGTTGAAACCTTACACCATAAGTTTGCCAAAACCCTTGGTTCCAATTGGCGAAATGCCTATTATTGAAATCATCATTCGCAAGCTTGCAAAAAGTGGATTTGATCACATTACCATCACCGTCAATCACATGGCGGAAATTATCCGGGCTTACTGTGGTGATGGAAATAAATGGGGAATTAAAATCGATTATTCACTGGAAGACAAACCATTAAGTACAATGGGACCATTGAAATTAATTAAGGATTTACCGGATAATTTTTTGGTAATGAACGGCGATGTTTTGACCGATTTGGATTTTGAAGATTTTTATAATGAACATGTTAGTTCAACTAATATTTTTACCGTTTCAGCTTATTCAAGAGATCAAAAAGTGGATTATGGCGTGTTGGAAATTGGAAGTGATTCAAAATTAGTGAATTTTGTTGAAAAACCAACAAATCGTTACAATGTGAGCATGGGAGTTTATATGGCAAGTAAAAAAATACTCGATTATATTCCTGAAAATCAATTGTATGGTTTTGATCATTTGATGCTCGATTTAATCAGGTTTCAAAATCCGGCTACGGTAAAAGTTCATTCCGGTTATTGGTTGGATATTGGCCGGCCGGATGATTATGAACAGGCTTGTAACGATTTTGAAGAAAATAAGATTAAGATTTAATAAATTCATCCCTTAATAAATGGCTGGCTTCACTGCAATTGTTAGTAAATCAAAGCTTTTAGCTGAAAATATAGAGTTCAGACCAAAAAATAAATACGGTCATGAATCCGATTATATTTTAAGAAGTCTGAAATCTAACAAATTTATTATTGAACAATTCACCAATCCCAAATTTCAAAACGACAAAACCCTTCAGGAAGATGATCAATTCATTATCGGTATTGAAGGTGTAATTCTCAACTTAAAATCACTAAAAGAAATTTCCGGCAAAGATGAACTTTTCAATGTAGTAAAATCACTTTTCTTATCAAATGGAGACGATTTTATAAACTTGCTGAAGGGAGATTTTTCCGGTTTTATTTATTCTAAAACAAACGATTTCTGGCTGATTTTCACCAACCAAACTGGCTCCAAACGCTTGTTTTATTTTGAAAACGAAGAATATTTTATTTTCGCTTCCGAACTTCGGGATATCAGCTTTTTGCTAAATAAATTAAAACTCAAACCTCGGCTTGATAAACTTGCAGCATATTCCTTGCTAACTTATGGATTCATGTTGAAGAATCAGACTTTAGTTTCAAATGTATTTAGATTGACAGCCGGTACCAAACTTACTTTCTCAAATAATCAATTATCAGTAAATGAGTATTTTAATTTAAGAAACATATCAAAAACTTCTGATTCGAAAGAAGTAATCATTGAAAAAGTTGACAAACTTTTCCGAGATGCCGTTCAACTGGAATTTGAAAAAGATAAGGAATACGGTTACAAACATATCGCAACCTTGAGCGGTGGATTGGATTCAAGAATGACCGTTTTAGTGGCTGATAAATTGGGTTACAAAGAACAACTGAATTTTACTTTTTCCCAATCTAACTATCTGGATGAATTGATATCCAAGCAAATAGCATCGGATTACAAACATGAATTTCTTTTTCAATCACTAGATAACGGAAATTTTCTGAAAGAAATTGATAAAACTGTTTATTATAACGATGGATTGGTTTTGTATTCGGGGTCATGTCATTTGCTTAAATCGCTCGAAAATATTAATCTTGATAGTTATGGAATCATCCATTCAGGAATGATTGGTGATGCGGTTTTGGGTTCGTTTTTATCTAAACCTTATGCTATTAAACCCGTTTTTAGTCAAGGTGCTTATTCTTCAAAATTAATTTCAAAAATTGAGAGTTTTTCCAAAGAATTTTGTGAAGAGTTTGATAATGAAGAGCTTTATAAATTTTATAGTCGCGCATTTTCAGGAGCTTTGAACGGAAATTTATATATGGATATTTTTACTCAAACTGTTTCACCATTTTTGGATGTTGACTTTCTATCTTATTGTTATTCAATTCCTGACGATTTAAAGTTCAAACATCAGATTTATCTGGACTGGATTGCAGCAAAATATCCTGAATTTGGAAATTATCGCTGGGAAAAAACTGGTGTTTCTCCATTGAAATCAAATAACTGGAAAAAATATCTGGATTGGAATTTTTATATGCGAATGAAACTGAAATTCTTTGATAAACTTTCGAAAAAAATGAATACGGGTATGAATCCATTTGACGATTGGTTTGAAAAAAATCCGGATTTAAAACAATTCATAACTAATTATTTTACAGATAATATTGGATTGCTATCTGATAATCAAGAATTAAAAACTGATTCCGAATCTCTTTTCAACACCGGAACTTTGAACGAAAAAATGCAGGTTTTGACACTTTTGGCTGCTGTAAAGCTGCACTTTCCACAATAAGCAATTGTTTTAAGATGGGCGACGATTTAAAGAAAAAAATGGTAAGTGCATTAACCTGGTCAATGATTGACAGGTTTGGGCAACAGTTGATTCAATTAATTATTGGATTAATACTCGTCCGCCTTTTAACGCCGACAGAGTTTGGCCTCTTAGGATTAATAATGGTATATGTTGCCTTATCATACGTTTTAGTAGAAAGTGGTTTTACACAAGCTTTAATCAGAAAAATTGACACCAATGAAACTGATTATAACACAGTCTTTTACTTCAATATCTTTATTTCCATACTACTTTACTTAGTATTGTTCTTTACAGTTCCACTTATTGCAAATTACTTCAAACAACCTCAGCTAATTCCTATTGGCAGAACTATTTTTGTTGCTATAATCTTTAACGCCTTTTGTTTAGTACCATCAACCAAACTTTCTAAGTCATTAGATCTTAAAACCCTTGCAAAAATAAATATTCTATCAATTGTTTTGAGTGGTAGTTTTGGTTTGACAATAGCATTTATGCATTTTGGTGTTTGGGCGTTAGTTGCTCAACAGGTTTTATTTAATTTTTTTCGAGTCATCTTTTTTCAGGTTTTTGTAAAATGGAAGCCTCAACGAGTTTTTTCGTTCAAAGTAATCCAAGATTTCTGGAAATTCAGCTTTAATCTACTCGGAACAGCAATTCTGAATGTATTGTTCAATTATATATATATCATATTGTTGGGTCTTTATTATCCAATTAAAGATGTTGGTTACTATTCACAGGCCAACAAATTAAGTGATACATTCAATTTTACTTTTCAATCAATTTTAATTGGCAGTA
>JBBRTR010000164.1:0-6103 GCA_038244215.1 Bacteroidales bacterium | reverse complement strand
TTCAATTAAAAAACAATTATTTATTAATCAATTATTCACTTTAAAATCGAAGAGTTATGAGAAAAATTACTTTATTAATGGCTGCTTTAGCAGTTAGTTTTGCCACCATGGCAGCGGACATGTCCGGAACTTACAAAGTGGGAACAGCCGAAATAGCGCCCAATTTTACATCCTTAAGTGCGGCAGTAACCGCTCTGAATGCAGCAAATATAACAGGAAATATCGTTTTGGAAATCACCTCGGATATTACTGAAGCTGCTAATGTTGGATTGGCAGTAAACACAAATGGTTTTGGAATTACAATTCGTCCTGATCTTGTTTCAGATCCAAATACAGATCCAGTTAGAATAATAACTTTCACAAAAACCACAGATAATACAAGCCCATCAGGACATTTTGTGATTGGTTATAATGCTTTAACAGCTGCTTGGGCTGATGCAAATACAATTGCAACTAATAATGTAACCATTGATGGTTATGCCGTTGGTGGAAATACAAAACGACTTAAATTTACAACTGTAAGCGCAAGCATAACCGCATCAAAATTAACAGTGATAGTTGGTGCTTGTCAAAACACTACAATCAAAAACTGTATCTACGAAAGCAAATCTACTGGTGGCTCTGCTCAATGTATTGGCATGGTGACTAGAAAGGGAACTGCAATTGAAGTTGGTCCAACAGGTGTTATCATTGACAATAATATTATTACATCTGTTGCTTCTGCTTCTGGGCAAGGGATAAACACAACAAGTTCGGGGACTTTAACAACAGGTGTTACAAATGGACTTATTGTACGAAATAATATTATTACTGCTCAGGGTCGTTGTGCTTGGCTTTATTATATTAATGGAGGAGATTTTTACAATAACGAATTTCATTTGACTCAATTAGGAAGCGCAAATACCGTAAATTACGGATTATGGACTTCTACAGGAGCTTTGGGCACTTTCAATATTTATAATAATAAATTCATTGAAACTACTACAATGGAGGCTACTGCAAGTGGAACATTAGGAATGAGAACCATGTCATTAGCTGCTGGTACATATAAGGTATATAATAATGTATTTTCAGGTATAGATAAAAAAATTGTTACTGCAGCAACTGTAAATCTTACATATATTTTCTTTGGCGGAACTACAGGTTTTATAAGTAATAATACTTTTTATATGCCTGCATTAACAGCAAAAACAACTCCGGGTTATTATCAAGCAATAACTTTATCTTTTGCAAATCCTGATATTAAGAATAATATTTTTATCAGTAATGAAGATGGTGTTGCAAATGCTTTTTATGGTTCTGTTTCATCTGGAGCAATAGATTATAATGATTATTATAATCGTGCAGGAAGCACAAAATCGCTTATTGTTTCAGGAACAACCAATTCAACTCTTGCTTTACATCAAGCTGCAAACCCGACAAAAGATATTAATTCAAAAAGTAAAGACGTAAACTTTGTAAGTACGACTGATTTACATATTGCGGGAGCTTCAATTGCTGATTTTGATTTAGTTGCTCCTCGTCAAACAACAGTTTTGACGGATATTGATGGAGACAGTCGCGCAACATTAACTTACAAAGGTGCTGACGAAGCAAGTGATTTGACAACAATTGCCAAGCAATTTACAGCAACGGTTCCAAACGGTACAGCACATGTATATATAGCAGGTGATTTTACAGGTAAGACTTGGGATGCTATAGCTCCTTTTGAGTTAACAAAATCAGCTACCGCCAATGTATTTAGTGGTATTTTCCCTTGCGTTGATGGAGTTGAATATCAATACTTATGCGAAAAGGGAGATTATGATTATGTAGATGCCGTTTATGATGGAGGAAATGATCCAATAAAAAAAGGAAATCGCACCTATACTGCAGCCGACGAAGTTCCAATTTGGTACCGAGTAAATAAAATCACTTTGAATGCAAGTTTTGCACCCGAAAAAGGCATTCCAATGGGATTATTTGTACAGGGAAGTTTCAATAACTGGACAACTAGCTTAGAAATGACCAAATCTGGCAATACTTATAGTATTGTTTTGGGTGGTAATCCCGGTGATAAATATCCAGCTAATACTCAATATAAATACTACACAGATGATGCTGCTTTAGGTAACTGGGAAGCTGAAGCAGATGGATCAAGTAAAGGCAATCGCTGGAGTATTGCACCTGTAATGAACGATGTGATTGCAAGATTTACAACTGAAATTTCCACAAGTACTAACAATGTAGTAGTTACAGCTCGTATTGCACGTACTTCTTCAGGTATTGAAGTTTCACTCGATGGTCAATCAACCATAGAATTGTACACTATTAACGGTATGATGATTGATAAAACCGTTACAAGTGGAACTTATTCTAAAGATTTGAATAACGGAGTTTATGTTATTCGGATTAATGGAAAAGCAACGAAGTTTGTAAAATAATGACCTCACCCCTAACCCCTCTCCTCGAGGAGAGGGGAATCAAGCAACCGTCTTTTTCGTACGAAAAAGGCGGTTGTTTATTCATTTTTTAAAATTATCTGTTTTTATGAAAAGACATATCATCTTTAAAATTTGTATTTTTACATTCTTACATTCCTTACTGCTTCCAGCTCAATCTCCAAAACGTGAAATGCGAGCCGGATGGTTGGCAACCGTTTATCGTATTGATTGGCCCACAACACCCATGACGAGTGTAACTCCGGGTAATATCGCTGCTCAGAAATCAGAACTAATTGCCATTCTCGATTCGGTAAAAGCAGCCAATATGAATGCTGTTTTTTTTCAGATACGCCCCGAAACGGATGCGTTCTATAATTCGGCTTACGAACCCTGGTCGGCTCATTTAGGTGGTACGCGCGGAACATATCCCGGTTACGATCCCTTGGCTTTTGCCATCGATGAATCTCATAAACGGGGTATCGAGTTACACGGCTGGCTTAATCCATATCGGTACGAAACATCTGCCGGGAAATACACCGGGAAAGTTGGTGATTACAAAACAGCACATCCCGAATGGATAATTGATTATGCAATCTATAATACCGATGGAAGTAAAAAAACGGATGACGTCACTATACTTGATCCGGGAAATCCAGCTGTTCGAAAATTGATAAAAAATGTTGTTGGAGATATTCTGAGTAAATATGATATTGACGGTATCATTTTCGATGATTATTTTTATGCATACTCAGGTACAGGTGCTACAAAAGACAGTTATTCACAGGGCTTGTACAAACCGACAGGCATGACGTTGAGCAATTGGCGACGTGATAATGTAAATAAAATGGTAGCCGATGTGTACGACACAATTCAGGCTGTAAGACCATCTGTTATTTTTGGCGTTTCACCTTTTGGAATCTGGACAACATCTACGACTGTTGCCGCGGCAAACGGGTTAACTTTACCTTCGGGAATCACCGGTTCAAATATGTATGAACAGATTTATTGCGATCCTGTGGCTTGGCTTCAACAAGGAAAAGTGGATTACATTTCGCCTCAACTCTATTGGACAACAACGAGTACCGGACAGGATTATAAAAAACTGTGTCCCTGGTGGTCGGATGTGGCCAATAAATACAGCAAATACTTTTATTCAAGTATGAGTATTACAGCTCTTACTTCAACTTATAAAGTTCCACAACATTTTCCTGCAGTTCCATGGTCTGATATTCCTGCTGATCTTCATGAATTAAAACAATACACATTCAATGGTGGCATTTTAACAGGCTTGACTAACACGGAACAACGTATAAAATCAACAGTTGCATTTGATGATTCAGAAGTGGGACTTGAAATTGACTGGAACAGGAATTCCACAAAGAATGCAGCTCCGGGAGCGGTATTATACAGCATCAAGAATCTGAGGACAAACGGTAAATTCACCAAATATCTGAGAGAGCAAAAGTTTATCTCTCCTGCCCTTACTCCTGCTATTTCGTGGAAAGCGCATTCCACTCTTTCCACACCAACGAATATTAATGTGAATAATAATATCTTGAGTTGGAACAGCACAGAGCAAAATATCCGTTTTTCGGTATATGCAATTCCTAATTCACTGGTTGGCACACCCGGTATTTTCTCAAATCCTGCTTATTTACTTGGGGTTTCGTATTCCAATCAGTTCGATTTATCAAAATACAGTACTTTAATTGCAAGTTGCAAATTTGCAGTTGCCTCTTTGGATCGTTTTGGAAATGAATTTACACCGGTTTATGTTACTACTTCGATAGATTCTCCGGTTGAAAATTTGAAAATTCGTAAAACGGAGAAAGGAATAAGCGTTTTTCTTGAAAATTACTCAGAAGTTGAACTGGTTTCAGTGAACGGAGTATTGATTGACAAGAAAATCAGTATCGGAACCTACGAGAAAGAATTAAAACATGGTGTTTATATTCTGATAATAAACAAAGAAGCTTATAAGATCGTGTTTTAATCTGATTGAATTATTTAATTATAAGCAAAATACGGATTTATTTTTTCCACAAATACGATTGTGAAACAATAAATTTCATGATTTAAGCATTAAATTTAAAGAGCGTTGCTTTCAGACAACGCTCTTTTTAGTATTGTCTGAATTTGAAAATCCGTGATATATGTAATTTTTATGTGTATTTTTGTAAAACTTAAGAGAATACCACTATCTATCTTTGTCCTTTTTTATCACAGAACTATTCCACTTAAATTTGAATTAAACAAGAATCAATGCTAATTTAGTCCTTCTTTAGGAGAGTTTAGAGGACAGAAAAAAAATAATATGAAAGAAGTAGGTCCTTTTAAAATGTCGAAAATTATGATTCCGATCGGTCTCGGAATAGTCGTAATAGCTTGGTTATTTATCCGCGAGTTTGACCTTAAATCGTTTCGCAATGTACATTTCACCTATTCGAGTATAGCCTATCTATTTCTGGCTTTTTTATTAATCTTCGGACGCGACTTCGGCATGATGTGGCGGTTTCGGACTATGACCGACTGGGATTTATCGTGGAAACAGGCTTTCAATATTCAAATTTTAAATGAGTTTACTTCGGCGATAACGCCTGCAGCTGTGGGAGGATCGGCTATGGTTGTGTTCTATCTTAGCAAGGAAGGCATCAATGCCGGACGGGGCACGGCCATCATGATTGCCAATTTATTTTTAGATGAACTCTACTTTATCATTATTTGTCCGATCCTGTTTTTGTTAGTCCCAATGGGTGAATTATTCAATGCCACGTCGGTAATTACGTCTACCATCGGCGTTATTTTCTGGAGTGTTTACGCGGTGCTTTTCGCATGGACAGTCGTTTTATATATCGGTTTATTTTTACGTCCCGACTTGGTTGCCGGTTTTTTTCAACTGGTATGTAAATTACATTTTTTGCGTCGTTTCCGAACCAGAGTAGATAAGTTTGCCGTATCTTTAGTAAGTTCCTCCCACGAAATTCAAAAGAAATCTTTTTGGTTTTGGGCGCGTGCTTTCGGAACAACCGCTTTATCCTGGTCATCGCGGTTTCTATTGGTAAATGCTTTATTTATGGCCTTTACACCCATTCATAATCAACTCATTATTTTTGGTCGTCAATTATTGCTGTGGGTGGTGATGATTGTGAGTCCCACGCCCGGTGGAAGCGGTGTAAGTGAATTTGCTTTCCGTGAATATTTCAACGACTTGTCATTGGGAGCCGGGCCTATTCTGGTTATTATCGTTATTTGGCGCGTCATCAGCTATTACATGTATCTGCTGGTTGGAGTAATTATTATCCCTCGATGGATTAAAAAATCATTTGGCAACCCAGAACCCGATGAGCTGACTGGTATCCTGCCCGAAATTCAAAAATCACACCAACATCCTTCAAATGATGTTGATTAATAGCGACTTATGTGTTGCATTAAGATACGTGTCATATTAATTAGTGACTATGTAACTTGTTTTCAGAAAAATGTAACTTTATTTGATTCGAATGTCTTGTTGTTTTACAACTTTTTTTCTCCAAGAAAAATTAATTTTTCCCGAATACGCTTTAGTCTCGGATTGATTGGTTCAGAATTGATTTGTACAAGATCACAATATCTTCGGAATAACGAACCCTAAGGATCAGATAAAGATTATATAAGGTAGTTCCAGCTCTAAAAGCTAATGA
>JBBRTR010000163.1:0-6108 GCA_038244215.1 Bacteroidales bacterium | reverse complement strand
CTTAGTACTAAAAATAGGGATAAAATAGTTTTTTTCATAACGAATTTTTTTTTGTTATTTTTAATTTTAAAGAGCGAACCAACTTCATGAGGTTAGTTCGCTTTATTAATTTATTCTTCTGTATTTTCTTCAATTTCAGTTGTTGTAGCTTCATTTGTAATTTCGTCAATTTCTGAAACAGTGATTTCTGTTGAAATTTCTTCAATTACTTCTTCCTCTTCTTTTTCTGACAATACTTTACAAACCGAGGCAATCTCATCATTACGTTTTTCAAGATTAATTAATCTAACGCCCTGAGTTGCACGTCCCATAACCCGAACATCAGCTACTTTTAAACGAATGGTAATTCCCGATTTATTGATAATCATTAAATCGCTATCATCGGTTACATTCTTAATAGTAACCAGTTTACCTGTCTTTTCAGTGACATTAATGGTTTTTACACCTTTTCCGCCACGGTTTGTAACACGATAAACCGGAATGGTTTCACCTTTTTCGTCAAGAAGTAATTTTCCTTCTTCGTCAACTTCGTCGAGTAAAGTACGTTTACCGTAACCTTGCTGAGAAACAACCATGATGGTTTCATTATCTTCCTTATTTACACAAACCATGCCAACTACTTCATCCTGTCCATCTTCGTCCAATGTCATTCCGCGAACACCGGTTGCAGTACGACCCATGACACGAACTTTTGATTCGTTGAAACGAATAGCACGACCGTTACGATTGGCCATTAAAACTTCTGATTGTCCATCTGTCAAACGAACCTGAATCACCTGATCGTCCTCACGGATAGTAATTGCATTTACACCATTCTGGCGTGGACGTGAATAAGCTTCCAATGAAGTTTTCTTAATCACACCGTTCTTTGTACAGAAAATCAGATAATGTGAATTGATATATTCCGAATCGGTCAGACCTTTTACACGAATAAATGCATTCACTTTATCGTCTCCGTCAATGTTCAGCATATTCTGAATAGCACGACCTTTCGATATTTTTGTTCCTTCAGGAATATCATATACTTTTAACCAATAGCATTTACCTTTTTGGGTAAAGAACAACATGGTGTTGTGCATCGATGCCGGATAAATATATTCGATAAAGTCTTCATCGCGCGAATTGCCGCCTTTCGAACCCACACCACCACGGTTTTGAGCCCTGAATTCAGACAATGCTGTACGTTTGATATATCCAAGGTGAGAAATGGTTATAATCATTTCATCATCTGCATAAAAATCTTCAGGATTGAATTCTTCTGATGAATAAACAATTTGTGTACGACGGGCATCACCATATTTTGTTTTCACTTCAAGCAATTCATCTTTAATGATTTGCATACGAAGTTCCACTTTTTCAAGAATTTCCTTTAAACCTGCGATTAAGTTCAAAACTTCTTCGTATTCTGCACGAAGTTTGTCTTGTTCCATGCCTGTCAACTGACGTAAACGCATTTCAACAATGGCACGTGACTGAATATCGGATAAGCCGAAACGCTCCATTAAACGAGTACGAGCTTCTTCGGGAGTTTTTGAATCACGAATAATCTGAATGGCTTCATCCAAGTTATCCAAAATAATCATAAATCCTTCGAGCAAATGAGCACGTCTTTCTGCTTCAGCCAATTCAAATTTTGTACGACGAATAACTACTTCGTGACGATGTTCAACAAAATAATGAATCATGTCTTTCACGTTCAACATACGTGGACGACCATGAACTAAAGCAATGTTATTCACACTAAATGAAGACTGTAACGCGGTATATTTAAATAATTTATTCAATACAACGCTTGAATTTGCATCACGCTTAATATCAATCACGATACGCATTCCTTCACGGTCAGATTCATCATTGATATGACTGATACCTTCAACCCTCTTATCTTCCACCAAAGCCACCACAGCTTTGATTAATTCAACTTTATTTACCTGATAAGGGATTTCCTTGATAACAATTTTTTCGCGACTCTGAGCATCAATTTCAATCTCCACTTTCGAACGGACAACAATACGACCACGACCTGTTTCGAACGCTTCCTTCACTCCGGCATAACCATAAATAATACCACCGGTAGGAAAATCGGGAGCTTTGATATATTTCAGAAGTTCAGAAATTTCAATTTCGGTGTTATCAATATATGCAATAGTGGCATCGACCACTTCAGAAAGATTGTGTGGAGCCATATTGGTAGCCATACCAACTGCAATTCCGGAAGATCCGTTTACCAAAAGGTTTGGAATACGACTTGGAAGAACGGTTGGTTCCTTCAGCGTATCGTCAAAGTTCAACTGAAAATCAACTGTATCTTTGTTGATATCAATCAACATATCTTCTGCAATTTTACGTAAACGTGCTTCGGTATAACGCATTGCAGCAGGGCTGTCACCGTCAATTGAACCAAAGTTTCCCTGTCCGTCAACCAATGGATAACGCAAAGACCAATGCTGAGCCATACGCACCAACGTGCCATAAATGGATGAATCACCATGTGGATGATACTTACCCATTACTTCACCGACAATACGGGCAGATTTTTTATAGGGTTTATCGGAATTGTTTCCCAACTCATTCATTCCAAACAATACGCGGCGGTGAACCGGCTTAAAACCGTCGCGAACATCAGGTAAAGCGCGCGAAACTATCACCGACATGGAATAATCGATATACGAAGATTTCATTTCTTCGTCAATGTTTACCTTGATAATTCTGTCTTGATCAATCATCTATATTTAATTTTGTTTCTTTCAAAAAATCACGCTAAAGTACTACTTCTTTTTGGATTAAACAAGTAAAACAGTAAAAAAATTGGAAGTTTAAAAAGGAAAATATAATGCTAATTTTATGTTTTATTAATCATCAAAAATTCAAAAGTAAATTCTCTTGAATTCTCAATATGAAATATCTATAAATTAAAATGAAATGTTTAACATTCAACATATCAAAATATTTATTGATTGCATTCTTCATTAAGCGGGCAAGATGATTTACATTTCTTACAATGTTTCTCGCAAAATATCCCAAAAAGATAATCAAGCGAATACTTCCCGCTACCCAGAAAGATTAACACAATATAAAGAGACAAATAAAGAGTCGGGAGTTCCTGAAATTTAAACGGGGAATTTACAATAAAACCGGCAACAAACATTCCTATAATCAATGGGATGGCTGCAAAACGAGTAAAAAGACCCACTAACACCAAAATGGAACAACCAAATTCGGCAAAAATTATCAAAAGTAAAGAAACTGAAGAACCTACATGAAATGGATCAGTAAAACCTGCACTCATTAACTCAAAATGAGTGATCTTTTGCCAACCATGTGCAATCATAAAGCCACCAAGAATAAGCCTAAAGAGTAGTAAACCTGAATTGTGGATCAAATCATTATCCAATCCACCGCACCATGAACATTTTTTTTCCATTTTCCTTGTTTAGTTGGTTTTCAATTAAACAATCAAAAATATTTTAATGTTCAAATCTCAGGTTTTCTAACTAATATTTTTAATAATAAAAAAAGATCATTCAAGTATTCCACAACTCACAAAATAACCTTCAAAAAGCTCATTCCGCTCTGGTTCTGATTCAAATATCCCATAAACAGACGATCCTGAACCTGACATAGAAGCATAAATTGCACCCATTCTATACAAATTATTTTTTATATTCTCAATTTCTGGATATTTTGCAAAAACAGATTTTTCAAAATCATTCTGAATGCAGTCTTTCCAATTTTCAATGGGTTGTTTGATAAGTTCCAGAAGAGAAATTTCAGGTTTTTTGGGTGTGATTAATGAATAAGCTTCGGGCGTTGACACATGAATATCAGGTTTTACCAATAAAAGAAAATGTCCTTTCAATGATAAATCTATGGATGTGAATACATTGCCTATTCCGCTTGCGAATACCGGCTTATTCTTAATAAATACTGGACAATCGGCACCAAGTTTTGAAGCAAGCTGTTCAAGCTTTCTTGAAGTTATTTTCAATTCAAACCGCTCATTCATAGCTTTTAAAGCAAAAGCAGCATCAGAAGAACCACCACCCAAACCGGCTCCAAAAGGTATCTGCTTGACAAGTGAAATATCTACAGCAGAAAACTGATACTGAGAACGTAATAACCGGTACGCTTTGATGATTAAATTATCTTCAGGATCACCTGAAAGTTCGATGCCCGAAGCAGAAAAACTATAATCGGAACAAGTTTCAGAAGGTTCAATTTCTAATACATCGCTCAAACCGATTGGATAAAAAACCGTTTCGATATTATGATAACCATCGGGGCGTTTTTCAACAACATTTAGCCCGATATTTATTTTGGCATTAGGGAAAATAAGCATACCTAATATGTTTGAATGTTTGAAAGTTTGAAAGTTTGAAAGATGAATCAAAGGTAATGATTATTTTATAATCTTGAAAGTGATAAATTATCCTGAAAAGTTATCAACAATTGTTGAAATATTTATTATCCAACTTTGAAAACAATTTAGTACTTTTGAAACCCCAATTAATTTTCAATTATCAATTATTAATTATCAATTAAAACGTGGCTGAAAAACGCAATTATTCCAAAAAACCGTCAACTCCTGCTCCTATTCACGCAAATGAATTCGGCAAATTACCACCACAAGCTCCTGAACTTGAAGAAGCTGTATTGGGTGCTATCATGATAGAAAAGGATGCTTATTCACTAATTTCGGAGATTCTGAAACCGGAATGTTTTTATAAAGTAGCTCATCAGAAAATATTTGAGGCTATCGTGAATCTGGCCATGCATCAGGAACCTGTTGATATGCATACGGTTACCGAGCAATTGCGGAAAAGTGGAACAATTGACGAAGTTGGAGGACCGTATTATATTACTTTGCTTACTGCCAAAGTATCATCAGCTGCCCATCTTGAATATCATGCACGTATTATTGTTCAGAAATTTCTGGCACGTGAATTAATACGTATTTCCACTGAAATTCAGACCAAAGCATTTGATGACAAATCGGATGTGGACGATTTGATGCAGGAAGCCGAAGGAATGCTTTTTGAAGTTTCGCAACGAAATCTGAAGAAAGATGTAACGCAGTTAAATCCCGTTATTGAAGAAGCTATTCACCGAATGCAGTTGGCAGCTGAGAAACAAGGCGCAAGTGGTGTTCCGACCGGATTCCACAGTCTGGATAAGATTACTTCCGGATGGCAAAGATCCGATTTAATCATTATTGCCGCTCGTCCGGCCATGGGGAAAACAGCGTTCGTGCTTTCTATGGCAAAAAATATAGGTGTTGATTATAATCAACCAGTTGCTATTTTCTCACTTGAAATGTCAAATGTACAGTTGGTTAATCGTTTAATTATGAACGTTTGCGAACTGGAAGGTGAAAAAATAAAGAACGGTCAGCTAAACAAAGAAGAATGGGAAAAATTCGACAAGGATATAAAAGATCTGATTGATGCACCGATATATATTGATGATACCCCAAGTTTATCTATTTTTGAATTACGGAGCAAAGCCCGAAGATTGGTGAGGGAACACAAAGTACAATGTCTGATTATTGACTATTTACAATTGATGAACGCAAGTGGAATGAGTTTCGGAAGCCGTGAACAGGAAGTTAGTATTATTTCACGTTCATTAAAAGGCTTGGCTAAGGAATTAGATATTCCAATTATTGCTTTATCACAGTTGAATCGTGGTGTGGAAGGTCGTTCGGGTTTGGAAGGTAAACGTCCGCAACTATCAGATTTGCGTGAATCAGGTGCAATTGAACAGGATGCTGATATGGTTTGCTTTATTCACCGTCCTGAATATTATCATCTTACTGAAGATGCACAGGGAAATTCTCTTTTGGGAATTGCTGAAATTATCGTTGCAAAACACCGTAACGGTGCTACCGGTGATGTACAATTAAAATTCAAAAGCGTATTTGCCAAATTCATGAATAAGGACGATTTTGATAAAGATGCTAATCCTTTTAATACAGGTTATCAGGTTATTTCATCTAAAATGAATGAAGGTCCGGGTGACTTTTATTCTGAAAATAATATGCTGAATCCATCAAGTCCAAATCCGTTTGCATCAAATGGGAAAAATAATGATACACCGTTCTAATAATTT
>JBBRTR010000162.1:0-6125 GCA_038244215.1 Bacteroidales bacterium | reverse complement strand
TAGGAAAAGCTGTACCGCTGATTGGCGGACTAATTGGAGGTACCATTGATACTGTTACAACAAATATTATTGGTAATATGGCCCGCAATATTTTTTTACCGGAAGAGGGATAAATTTTTATTGGTTTTACCTTATGATACAACTTTAGGTGCCAATATCAGCAATGTAATGATCGAAGTATTGATTTTCCTGAATTGTTACTATGAACCTTGAACGCGCTCATGAAAAGGGATATTTAGCAAAAATCTTTGATCGTACTATTCCCTTATCAGTTTTATCATTCGCCTGAATTTAAAGGGCGATTACTGTTTCGTTTTGTACTTTTACCAAAAATTTAGTTCCATTAAAATCTAAGATGAAATATCTGCCGCTATATCTTTATCTGATTTTCTGCCCACTCAAAAGTTTATTTGCCCAGAATACGCTGTTTGACAATTCGCGGGTATCTTCGGTTTATATTGAAATCTCTCATGATTCGCTGAATTGGATCATGGCAAATGTGGATTCCGATCATTATTTCAAAGCCATGTTTATATATGATTACGGTTCAAAGCGCGATACATTGCAGAATATAGGCTTTAGGTTGCGTGGAAATACCTCAAGAGTTTCGAAGAAAAAATCGTTCAAGATAAGTTTTAATGAGTACGTTTCGGGTCGCAAGTATCAGGATGTTAAGAAGATCAATCTTAACGGTGCTCACAATGATCCTACACTTATCCGCGAAAAGCTTTTTTACGATACCTGGAAAAACGCCGGCATGGTTGAACGCCGCACCAGTTTTGTAAAACTATATATTAACCAGGCTTATTATGGACTCTATACGAATCTCGAAGAATTTGATAAGGATTGGCTGCAACGGGTTTATGGCGAGAAAAGTGGCAATCTTTACAAGTGTACCTACCCTGCCGACCTGGTTTATTTTGGCACAAATCAGCAATCCTATAAAAACATTGCGGGTGGTTCCGCTTCAGGCGGGCGGGCTTACGATCTGAAAACCAATGAGGCAGCGGATGATTATTCCGATCTGGTTGATCTCATCTCAACTCTTAATCAGCCTGCTGATGCTGCTTTTGCGGTTGCAATTACCCGGAAAATTAACGTTGACAACTTTCTGAAAGCCTTTGCCCTGGATGTTGCTACCGGTAACTGGGACGATTATATGTACAATAAGAACAATTATTTCCTTTACCATAATACAGCTACCGGCAAGTTTGAGTTTATTTCGTACGACACCGACAACACTTTTGGCGTAGATTGGGTAAACCGCGACTGGGCCACCCGCAATTGTATGGACTGGATTTCACATAGCGAACCCAGACCTCTGGCAGAAAAAATACTGGCAGTTCCTGTATTTAAAGCAAGGTACCAGCATTACCTGGATACAATTGCCCGTATGATTATAAATCCTGCAATTATCTTTCAACACATTGATTCCCTGAAAACACTGATAACTGATGCTGTCAATGCTGACACATACCGTACCCTTGATTATGGGTACACATTGACTGATTTTAACAATGGTTTTACCAAAACTATTGATAGCCATACGCCTTATGGAATCAAGCCATTTTTGACAATCCGCTATGCTTCAATTCTACAGCAATTGCCCTTTACCTCGGTTGACGAGGTCGGAAACAATAACACACCAATGACGCTATATCCAAATCCTGCTGAAGAAATCATTACTCTGAAAATTTCACCGTCGGATAAGAACAGGCAGGGATTTATTCAGGATATGATGGGCAGGAAGCAAAGATCTTTTATCATTCCCGAATACCATGACGAATTTACAATTGCGGTTTCCGATTTAACACCGGGATTTTACAACCTGTTTATTCAAAATCATGCAGGCATAGTTTACCGGAAATTTATCAAGAAATAAGGAACAATATTCACCATTGAACGTGAAAAGCCGGAATGTTAACAGCATCCCGGCTTTTTAATATCAGAAAATATCATTGTACAGTTAAAATCTATCTCGTCCCTGATGGGACTTAATTTGTTCTGTATCTTGTTTTCTACCAATATATTGCCCCTAGCGGGGCAGTCCTGTAAGAACGATATATTGGTAGAATTAAAAGCAGCCCCATTCCAATAAGTCCCGTCAGGGACGTAATAAAATCAAAGGTTTAAACGTATTGTTATATTTTTAAACCGACAACAGTGATCAGAAAACACAAATCTTTATTTGGTAAAGAAAACATTTAGATTATATTTTGAGATTGCCAATAGCCGACAGAGTTAATCGTTTGAGGAACTATCATCGCACACGAAGTAAAACTATTGGGAAAGTATTATAAGTGGATTGATTTGCCAGGTCAGATTTTCCTATAAACTTTCCTTAGTTCCTTGGTTACCTCACAGGCAAAATCCTCAAGAGCATCATTCTTGAACGCCCCGGCAGCAATATCGGGATTAACAATAGTGATTTCAACTTTGCCATCATCGTGTTGCTGCACTATAACATTGCAAGGCATCATTATTCCGGCTTTATTCTCCGAAAGCAAAGCCTTGTGTGCAAATGAAGGATTGCAGGCACCTAATATCCGGTATGGCCTGAAATCAACATCTATCTTTTTCTTGAGAGTATCTTTCACATCAATTTCGGTAATTATGCCGAAACCGTGTTCCTTTAGGATGGCTGTGACATGTAAAATGGCATCGTCGAAATTCCTATCAACGAACTTGGTGAAGTAGAGGTTCATGGAAAGCAGTATTAATTGATAAATTGTTTACTGTCAACTATATGGTTCTGAATAAACATCCTTATTGTATATTACTACATATACGCTTTTTAAATCTAAACCTTAAACGACGTAAAATACCCTTTCAAAGTTAGTCAATAAGCAGTTTGAATGGTTTGCTCCGGATTAATTTTTTTTCCTTTATCTTATTACTGATTGGATGATTTATCCATGATTTTATCAGAAAGTGCAAGCAATAGTGCTGAGATTATAAATGTAAGGTGAATTGCAATCTGAAGAATAACTTTTTCGGAACTTATGTTCTGAATATTGATAAAGGATTTTAGCAGATCTACTCCTGAAATACTGACCAGTGAAACAATCAGCTTTATTTTTAATGTACCTGCATTAATTTTTTTCAACCAATCAGGCCTTTCTTCTTCCTTTATTATTTCAATCTTATTTACAAAAGTCCAGTATCCGCCGATAATTACTACAATCAGAAGGTTTATAACCATTGTAACATCAATGAGAGTGAGGATTGCAATCATCAGAGTTTTTTCATCACTTATTCCAAATGTGGCAATCATATGGTATAATTCTACAAAGAATTTCGCAGAAAATACCAGGGTGCCTATAATAAGTCCCACATACACAGGAGCCTGTATCCATCGCGAATTGTAAATTAACCGCTCAAGGAAATTTTCGAATGATTTCATAATAATTTAGAGTTACTTCAAGAACATATGAATGGTTTAATAGTTCAATTAAGTTACAGATAACCGTTCTCAACTGCTTTCAAATAATATTCCCATATTTCGCATCAGGTAAGTGGCATTCAGATTTTTACAAACTCCTTTATGCAACTTGTAATCAATCACCATTTTATCTCCTTCAATTTCAATCTCGAAACAAAGGTTGTTTACATGTCCCGGGTAACGATCGGCCAGTTCGCCAAGCGCAAGGTCGTGGGTGGCAAACAAACCAACCGATTTGTAGTTCAGTAATTGTTCTATCAGGGCAATGGATCCGGCTTGCTTATCCTTTGAGTTTGTACCTTTTAGTATTTCATCCAAAAGTATCAATTTTTCCTTGCCGCTTTCCAGTTCGTCAATTATTTGTTTCAAACGTTTAAGTTCGGCGTAGAAATACGATTCGTGTTTAACCAGCGAATCGCTTGTGCGTATGCTGCTGTGAATCTGAATCGGGTAGAATTTCATTTCTTTCGCACAAACAGGTACACCGGCCATTGCAAGAATATAGTTTACTCCGAGTGTTCGCAGGAAAGTGCTTTTACCCGACATATTGGCGCCGGTGATAATATAAAACTGGTTCCAGCCTTTGATATCAACATCATTCACTACCCTATCTCCAGGCTCAATAAGCGGATGACCGAGGTCTTTTGCCTCGAAATTGAAATCATCGTTACGCACTTCCGGGAAAATAAAATCAGGGTGATTGTAATTGAAATTAGCAAGGCTGGCAAGTGCATCAAAAGTGGCAATTGCCTCGAACCAGACCGGGACTTTTTGTCTGTTTTCCTTTTTCCATTTTTCAACTTTAAGCAGCAGGTGCAGGTTGAACATAAACAATCCATTCAGTATTACAGAGACCAGCAGGTTAAGGTTCGAATCCATATATTTAAGAATGGTCGAAAGCTGGTGTATTGATTTTGAAGGACTCTGATCGGTTTCGGCTGCAAGTTCATTCTGTAAGTCAATCAGGTATGTGGATTTAAAAGTCGTATTTTCAATAAGTTGAAGGCATTGGGCATACCTGTTCAGGATTTTGCTTTTTGAAGTTATAATTTCCTGGACTTTCAGCGTTTGTTTGCCATAAAGAAATACGATGATCAGTTGCAATACGATCAGGAAAATAGGGAAAGAAATAATTCCGGCAATTGAAAGAGTAATAAAAAGTAATGTAACAGAAGGTAATCCATAGGCAAGTATTCGTAATAGTTTCAGGTTACTGACCGGGCTTTCGCTTGCTATCCATTGAGTTATCTGGGTTTTGTCGGTCGGCGAAATTTCTTCATCGTGAAAAATCAGCTGAATTTCCTGGCGGAGATCAACCATTTCAGACAGTTCATGAACGGATTCCTGCCGCACTTTAACATCTTTGCTAAATTCAAAAGCATTGTTGAAATAGTCGGCCAACTTCAGTTTTCCAAAAATAGTGGCAGTACGGTTCACAAACTGAAACAGCGATCCCTGCCCGAAAATATCCAGATCGTGGGTGTAATCGTGCGACTGATCTACAAACTCATTCCCCGGATCGAATGCTTCGGAATTACCACCAAGTGATGTAACTTCTTTACTGTTGATCCCGATAATGATTTCAAAGCGTTTGATCCTACTCTTTAACTTGCTGTCGACTGCACTGAGAACAATAAACGCCGCTAGACTTGAAACAGTCATTACCAGCGTTAATATTGACTGAATGGAAAGATATCTGTAAACCAGAAATACAAATAACAGGAATAGCGCCAGCCTGAGTAAAGGAAGGTGTTTCTGCTGCTTTTCCAGGTTTTGTTTTTGTTCCGATAATATGGAAATGCGTTGGGTATATGAGGTTAATCTGTCAGTCATAATTAGGTATCAGTTGAGTGCAAAGTTAAATAATTTTGCTGTTAGCTTCTCGCCGCTGAGGGGTCTGGAATAGTTATGGGAATAAAAATGTTTGTCGCAGGCTGATCTGAATACTTCCAATGGGTCTGACTTCCTGTTTGTCAATAAATTAAAGTTGTAAAAGTTCTGTTTTAAGGCCGTGAAATTATAATCAGAAATTTTTATTCAATTTCTTCGGTTTATCAGAAATTTATGTAAGTTTGCATTTGGATTATCCATGATATTATTTTATTGCTTTTTTAAAACGTATTAAGATGAAAAATTTCAGGTTTTATGTATTAACTGCAATTTTTGCATTCCTTTATGATGTTTCAGTTATTGCACAGGTTAAAATTGATTCTACTTTTAGCATCTTCGACTCATGTTCAATCTACCTGAATCGGAGCGAAAATATTGAAAGTTTCCGTGCACAAACCGTTACAATTAATAAGGACCAACTCAGTGCAGGTTATTCGCTGAATATCCTCAGTACTTTATCGGGCAAAACAAATGGTGTTGATATTCGAACAGCAAATTCGGGTAATTCAGCATCTTCCGTTTTTTTTATGCGTGGCGATCGGAATCTGATTTCGGAAAGTCAGCCATTATATGTTGTTGACGGTGTTCCGATAATTGGCAATCTGAATTCAAATCTTGGATTTGATTATGGAAACCTTTTAAACGACTGGAATATTGATGATATTGAATCTGTTTCCATTCTGAAAGGAGGTCAGGCATCATTACTTTATGGCAACAGAGCCGGAAATGGTGCTGTGATTATACGGACGAAAAAGGCAGGTGCGGAAGGATTTCATGTAGAATATAATATTTC
>JBBRTR010000161.1:0-6244 GCA_038244215.1 Bacteroidales bacterium | reverse complement strand
TTTAATTTTCAAGGTAAAAAAAGAGATAGTTAAATAAAAAATAGAATCATTTAAACAAAGAAAAATGGCAAATTTGGATTTAAGCAAGTATGGTATTTCAGGTAATTTTGAAATCATACACAATCCTTCTTACGAAGAATTATTTCAGGCAGAAATGGATCCTGCTAACGAAGGTTTTGAAAAAGGTATTTTAACGACTTCAGGCGCTGTATCTGTTGATACCGGTAAATTTACAGGTCGTTCTCCTAAAGATAAATTTTTCGTAAAAGATGCAGTATCAGACGAGCATTTGTGGTGGGATGGAACTATCAACCGTCCGACAACTCCTGAAGTTTTTGATCATTGCAAGGACTTAGTGACAAAACAACTTTCTTCTGCAAAAAAATTATATGTAGTTGATACATTTTGTGGTACAAACGAAGATACTCGCATGAAAGTACGTTTTATCATGGAAGTTGCCTGGCAAGCTCATTTTGTAACCAACATGTTTATCCGTCCTTCTCATTACGAATTGGCTAATTATGGTGAACCAGATTTCGTAACATTAAACGGTTCTAAAACAACAAATACTCAGTGGAAAGAACAAGGTTTGAACTCTGAAGTATTTACTTTGTTCAACCTGACAACCAAAATGCAAGTTATTGGTGGTACATGGTACGGTGGCGAAATGAAAAAAGGTATTTTTGCCCTAATGAATTACTACATGCCATTAAAAGGTAATGCTTCTATGCACTGCTCTGCTAATGTAGGAAAAGATGGTGATGTAGCTATTTTCTTCGGTCTTTCAGGTACCGGAAAAACTACACTTTCTGCAGATCCAAAACGCTATTTGATTGGTGACGATGAACATGGTTGGGACGACAACGGCGTTTTCAACTACGAAGGTGGTTGCTATGCTAAAGTAATTGATCTTGAAATGGATAAAGAACCAGATATCTGGAGAGCTATCCGTCGTGATTCATTATTAGAAAACGTAACAGTTAACGCTGATGGAACACCAGATTATACAGCTGCAGCTTCAAAAACTGAAAACACCCGTGTTTCTTATCCTATTTATTTCATTAATAAAATTGTTTCTCCGTCAAAAGCCGGTCACGCTAAAAAAATTATTTACTTGTCGGCTGATGCATTTGGTGTATTGCCTCCAGTATCTATTTTGGACGAAAAATCAGCTCAATATCATTTCCTTTCAGGCTTTACTTCAAAATTAGCCGGAACAGAACGTGGAATCACAGAACCGGTTCCATCATTCTCTCCTGCATTTGGCGAAGCTTTTTTAACTTTGCACCCAACTATGTATGCAAAAACATTGATTGGAAAAGCAAAAGAGCACAATGCTAAAGTATATTTGGTAAATACGGGTTGGAACGGCACAGGAAAACGTATTTCGTTGAAAAATACCCGTGCAATTATCGATGCAATTATTGATGGTTCAATTGAAAAAGCTGAAACAATCAAAGTTCCAATTTTGAACTTAGTTGCACCAAAAGCATTGAACAATGTTGATACTGAAATCCTTGATCCACGTAGTACATATGCTACAGTTGCAGAATGGGAGACCAAAGCAAAATCACTTGCTGCTAAATACATCAAGAACTTTGAACAATATTGTGACAATGACGATGCGAAAGCATTGGTTGCTTCAGGACCACAATTGTAAGAAGATAATAGAATAAAGAGCCAAGATTAAAGACTCTTTTGAATATATAATGAGCTGTTCGAATTTTCGGATAGCTCATTTTTATTAATTTATTTTTTTGGATAACGTTCGTTGAGTCTACTCTGTAAATTTTGGATTAAACAGCAAGAATCCAATATTTACACCAAAATTCCATTGGCTGGCCGAGGAGCTGTAATAATTAACAAACATAGATGCCGAAGCAATTTTAAAATTGAAAACCAGTGAAGTTTCAGCCATAAACTGAGATGACGAAAAAGGAGCGGAGTAATAAGCCGTATTATCAGCTGCCCGATTGATGCTTTGATACGGCAGAAACCAATAGGCTTCGCCACGAAGATGCAATCTTTTGGTGAGATTGTAAATCGGTTTTAATCCCAATGCAAGAAATTGATTGGCAGAAAACGCCCCGTTGAAAACCGTTTTGCTATGCGATGTCGGACGAAAAGCCGGTGCTTCAATCTGACTTAAAGTAAAATTATTCAATAATTTTCTGTTTGAAATAGCCAATTCTCCATAAGTTCCTAGTGTGAATTTCTGATTCATCGGAAAATATTGTTCCGCTTTTGCTTTGTATTGCAGCCAAAAGCTCATTTGATCGGAGAAGTTTGTTTCGGGTTTTATGACCGATTCAAAATTCTCCTCCCCGCCGATAAGTTGCAACGATGTGCTGTAATAGTGACCCACCGTAGTATACATTACGTTATTTTCGGTATAACTTTCTATCCTTCCAAAAACACTTCCCAACGAAAACATGCTTTTATCCTCTTTTGAATCGGCCGTCGAATTGGTTTGATTGGGGTAATATCTATCGGTTAGTGCACCATAACCCAGACCGAATTCCAACCGACCTTTCATAGTCAGTGGAAAACCAACACTTAATTTGCTGTAAAATTCAGTTTGAGTAAAATCAAATACTCTGTATTCAGAATAAAACACATCATTGCTATTGAAATAATCAAATTTATGAAAAACCATAGCTACTTTTATATACAGGTTTTTTCGGGCGGGCATTTCGATACGGCTTCCAACCCCCAACCCGTTGTATAATCGTCCGAATTGTGCATCAATATAGGATGTTTGAGCGTAGTCAGTTAGATTTTGATAAGTCAATCCGAAATAAGCCTGATTAGAAGTAGAAGAAGAAATGTTTCCGCCTAAAGAGAACTTGATTCTATCTTCAGCTTTTACATTCAGATACAAATCAAAATTACCTTGGGTTGAATCGTAAACGGCATGTGGAATAACTTCTTTAATTTTTTCATCTGAAACCAATTTGAAATAGCCTTCTTTGAATTCTTCCAGACTGAAAACACGGTTTCCGTAATGAAAAACCTGCTCGATATACTTTTTTTGCAAGCTGTCCACACCAGTAACTTCAACTTGCTGGAACTTAATTACCGGAAGAGTCGCCTGAAAAGCTTTGCGTCTTGCAGCAATTGTATCCGGATTTACCCGACGTGAAACCCGTGATTTGATTTCGTCGATATGGGCAATTGTAGATGAATAGCCCATTTGAATCAATTCATCCACCTTCGAAAAATCAAACATTTTGATATTCTGAGTTTGAAACTTCAACACAACTCCCTCTGAATGTGGAATAGTATAGTCAGTACGAGCCATAATCATATTTTCAATTTGCATCACGATATCGCCTTCGTCAGGCTCTTTTGGATTATTGGCCACCACGCTTCCAATCATAAAATTCGGTTTGAAATCTGAGCGCATAACATCAGTCGGGAAATTATTGAAAATACCACCATCAAATAATAAGCGCTTGTCAATTGTTATGGGTTTAAACATGAATGGAAAGGTCATCGACGCCCTAATGGCATCTCCTAAATCACCTTGTCGTAGAATGATCGCTTTTTTATTATAAATATCCGAAGCCACGCATCTGAATGGAACAAATAATTTATCGAAATTGCCCTCAGATGCTGCATTTGCGCTAGCACAAAGTGGAATAAAAGCATAATTCATCTGAACAGGAGGAACAATGTGGGTAGGCCAGAATTTTGGCTTTAATTCAAGTGAATCAAGGCTGTTTATTTTGAATGGAATTTCAACAAAACTTGGTTTCGGATCTTCAGTACGATAATAGTATTTGTATTTTGTTTCAATTTCTCCTGTCAACCAACGTTTAAAATCTTCTGATTTCAGAAGGGCAGTCATTTGGTCGGTAGTCATTCCCATAGCATACATACCACCGACTATTGCACCCATCGAAGTTCCGGTAATATAGTCAATCGGAATGTTGTTTTCTTCTAACGCTTTAATAACACCGATATGTGTGATGCCTTTAGCTCCGCCACCGCTCAACACAAGTCCGACCGTTTGAGCCTGTAACGATGATAGCGCCGTTAAAATTGAGAAAAATATAAACGTCCACCTTTTCATTTCAAATTTACAAAGTAGGGTTTGTGCTGTAAAAGTATGAAAAAAAAAGTGGGATTGTTAGTAAAGAGTTTAATATTTTTCAATTTCAATACAACGATTATTTTTTAATACAAAAAACCCGAACACATTGTATTCGGGCTTTAAAAAAAATCATTTTTTTTGTTAGTTAAACAATTAATATAAATTATTTTTCAAACTATTTTTTTAAACAGATTCTTCATATTAACCAAATCACCGATAATCTTATGTAAATCAGCAATGGCTACTCGCTCTTGAAGCATGGTGTCACGATAACGAATCGTCACACAATTATCTTCCATTGTTTCATGGTCAACAGTGATGCAGAATGGTGTTCCGATTGCATCCTGACGTCTGTACCGTTTTCCAATAGAATCTTTTTCGTCGTACGCACATTTAAAATCGAATTTCAATTCATTCATTATTTCACGTGCTTTTTCAGGTAGTCCGTCTTTTTTTATCAAAGGTAAAATAGCTGCTTTTATCGGAGCCAAAACCGGAGGCAAAGTCAAAACAACACGTGTATCACCACCTTCAAGTGCTTCTTCTTTGTACGAAGCCGCCATAATCGAAAGGAAAGTACGATCTAAACCAATCGAGGTTTCTATAACGTAGGGAGTATATGATTGATTAAGTTCAGGATCAAAATACTTGATATTTTTACCTGAGAATTTTTCGTGACTGCTCAAATCAAAATCAGTACGAGAGTGAATTCCTTCTACTTCTTTGAAGCCAAAAGGCATTTCAAATTCGATGTCAGTGGCCGCATTGGCATAATGAGCCAATTTATCGTGGTCGTGAAAACGATATTTCTGATCGCCGAGTCCAAGTGCTTTGTGCCATTTCAACCTGAATTCTTTCCAATGTTCGAACCATTTCATTTCTTCACCTGGTCGAACAAAGAATTGCATTTCCATTTGTTCGAATTCGCGCATACGGAAAATAAACTGACGAGCGACAATTTCGTTACGAAACGCTTTACCAATTTGGCAAATACCAAACGGAATTTTCATACGTCCGGTTTTCTGAACGTTTAGGAAGTTTACAAAAATTCCCTGTGCTGTTTCGGGACGAAGGTAAATTTTCATGGCTCCATCGGCAGTAGAACCCATTTCGGTGGAAAACATCAGGTTAAACTGACGTACATCAGTCCAGTTTTTTGTTCCGCTAACCGGACAAACCACTTCGTAATCTTCAATAATGGCTTTTAGTTCAACCAAATCATTATCATTTAACGCTTTCACAAACCGACCGTGAATTTCATCACGTTTGGTTTGATTTTCCATTACACGTTCGTTGGTTGTACGATAAACAGCTTCATCGAAGCTTTCACCGAAACGTTTTGCTGCTTTTTCAACTTCTTTGTTTATTTTATCATCGTATTTTGCCAATAAATCTTCAATCAATACATCAGCACGATAGCGTTTTTTACTGTCTTTGTTGTCAATCAACGGATCGTTAAATGCGTCTACGTGACCGGAAGCTTTCCATGTTGTAGGGTGCATAAAGATGGCAGCGTCAAGTCCAACTACATTTTCGTTCAACAATACCATGCTATCCCACCAGTATTTTTTGATGTTGTTTTTTAGTTCAACGCCATTTTGACCATAGTCGTAAACGGCACCGAGACCGTCGTAAATTTCGCTTGAAGGAAATACAAAACCATATTCCTTGCAGTGTGCAATCAGTTTTTTAAAAACATCTTCTTGTGAAGCCATATTATTTGAATTTATTATTTAATTCCCAGTAGTGTAAGCATTTTATCAACCTCAGTATCCATTTTTGAAAAAGCAAACCACTTTTTGCCCAAATCTTTGAGAGAAGCTCCTAAATGATATAATTCTTTGCCGTCGATAATTATGAATCGATCGTGACATTCCGCCAATTCAAAAATTTCAATTGGTTCATATTGAGCATTGTGCTTTTCTGCATCCAAAAGTAATTGTTTGGTTTTAGATTTTGTGTAAAATGATACTTTTACATTTATATTTCTTTTTGTAAAAAGAGTAAAAACGGTATCATCAATATAATTATCAATTAAAATTATACCTTAAATCCGCAATTGATATTATCATCATTAATTGCGTGTGTTTCTCTAGACTATTTTAACTTACGCACTTTTTATGGGCTATTTTTCACCCTAAATTATTT
>JBBRTR010000160.1:0-6252 GCA_038244215.1 Bacteroidales bacterium | reverse complement strand
CTTTGTTCTAATGTCTTTGTTCTTTTGTCTTTGTTCTAATGTCTTTGTTCTTTTGTCTTTGTTCTAATGTCTTTGTTCTTTTGTCTTTGTTCTTTTGTCTAATATCTTGGCTCTTGGCTTCTCCAAATTAGGAGCTCTTTATCTCAGCATATCTGTTATTTGAACGGCAATCATATCGACAATAATTACGAGTAATGAAGATACCACAACTGCAGAGTTAGCTGCTTTTCCGACGCTTTCAGTTCCCCGACCGGCCGTGAAGCCTTTATAACAACCTACCAGTCCGATAACTGCACCGAAGAAAAATGATTTTATGAGTGCTGGGAATAAATCGTTAAAACTGACTGATCCGAATGCCTGAGAAAAAAATAGATAGAAATTCACATCACCTTTTATATTTACACCAATCCAACTTCCGATAATTCCGAATGCATCAGCAAACGTCACCAAAATCGGCAACATCAAAGTTGCTGCAAGCACACGGGTAACTACCAGATATTTCATCGGATTGGTTGCCGAAACTTCCATGGCATCAATTTGTTCCGATACTTTCATAGAACCCAATTCAGCACCCATGCCCGAGCCTATTTTCCCTGCACAAATTAATGCAGTAATCACCGGACCGATTTCGCGGATAATAGAAACTGCAACCATTTTTGGAAGCAGATTTTCTGCCCCGAATGTTGCCAGTGTTGGTCGGGATTGAATGGTAAGAACCACACCCATGATAGCTCCAGTTATGCCAATCAACGGCAAAGACTTATTCCCGATTTCATAACATTGATGCAAAAATTCCTTGCCTTCAAACTTTCCTGTAAATATTTCCCGGACAGTTCGTTTAATAAAAAGTGCCACATTACCGATGTCGAAAAAAAAGCTTTTTATTTTATCTTTCTTTATCAGTGTTTTCTCACTAAGCTTTGTTAATGGAGGTACCGTGATTAAAGCCTTTTGTTTTATTGTAGTTTTCAGATTTTTCATAGAATTATTTTTTTTCTTTCTGAAGTTTTATTCTTTCTTTTTCGTTCGTTTGGTTTTAAAAACAGCCAACGCAGGCATTGTATCACCCAATAAAAGACCAATTGGTTTTAGAGAATCAATATGATCGAACAATACTTTTACAATTGCCGTGAGAGGAATAGACAGAAACATGCCTGGAATTCCCCAAAGTGCACCACCGGCTAATACTACAAATATGGAAACAAGTGCATTAATTTTTACTTTTGAAGCTACGATTTTTGGAACAATATAGTTATTATCAATGAGCTGGACAAATAAGTGGATTCCCAAAACGTATAGGGCAAACATAGCTGAGTCTTTAGTAACCAATGCAATAATCATCAGTAATGCCACGGCAACAAGTCCTCCTATGTATGGAATAATATTGAGTAATGCGGCTAAGATTCCCAGTAAGATAGCATATTGGATTCCCAAAATCCAAAGTCCTATGATATTCAGTCCAGCCACCAATGCAGCCTCGATCAAAAGCCCGATAAGATAATGTTGAACGACCGTTTTGGTTTGGGTTACAACTTCAGCAACCTGATCCTGATTACCGTTAATAAACAATTTACGTATTACATCAATTAAAAGCGGCTGATAAAGTAAAATAAAGAAAACATAGACCGGAACGAGGAATATGGCTACCAACGCACTTCCAACAGACATAATGGTTGGTCCGATAGCCGCCTGGCCTGAATTCAATAAATCACTTCTGGTTTGAGCAATCCAGACATTAATTTTGTGTGAGCTGATATCAAAATAGCCATGAGCCCAGTGTATAGTTTGATTGAAAATCTGCGTAAATTTTTCGACTAGAATCGGCCAGGATTCACTGAACTTACTCGCTTGTGAGTAGAAGAATACGCCAAAAGCACCAATAATAGTAATTGTAAGTAACAAAGTCAATGCAATTGCTAAGACTCTGTTTATTTTTAACTCAACAAAGAAATTCACGACAGGATGAAGTACTGTAGCGATAATTATAGAAAAAAGTAGCGGAAGAATGATGGTCTGTGCAATGTATAACATGGCAATGAACGCATACAGGCCAACACAAAAAATGGAGGCCTTTGCAAAAAATGGAAATTTAAATGCGGTGTTCATTATGATATTAATGTGCTAATTTATTAATATGCTAATGGGCTAATGTACTTTACATTAACCCATTAGTATTTCAGTCATTTACAATAAAATTGTGAGACCAAGTTTTCCTCCATTGAAAGCATTTCCGCCACCAAACTCAAGATTTATACCTACATTTCGTGAAACGAAATATCTGGCTCCAATTTGTGCACCTAAACTTAAACCGGTACGATCGGTATATCCATGGGGTGAATTCCAAAAGTAAAATCCCACATTTGCACCAATATATAAATCCCAACGAGTTGGCATTTGAAATGCGTTAACTAAGTGGTAATTAACATTGCCGGAAAGTCCCATGATATTGTCGTAATAATCATTCTTCCAGTAACCATTATAGGCACGAAAAGAAGCTTCAGCACCCAAAGTAACGTCACGAGAAACATAACTATCGAATCCAATATAAAGTGGAAGACCATAGTCAGACAATCCAACTCCAAGATTTAATTGAGTATTTCCACCCTGTCTGGTTCCCTGTCCAAATGCAAACCCGGAAAACAATACTAATGATAGTGCAATAATTAATTTCTTCATTCTTTTTTTTATTATTTAAGTCGATTTCCTACTCGTATGGCTTTTCGGGTGCGCCTCCTTCAATAAATTGAAAGATCGTTTTTTCGGGTGGTTTCTGATCTCCACTTGTTAATCAAAAAGCCCGAAATTTTCCGACTAATTGTAAAATGTTATTTCAAATAGTCTGTTGTCAAAATAAGTGAGTTGTAACTTGGATTTTCAACTGATGCATTATTTTCAGCAGTTATAAAAATCTTTGTTGGTTTTATACCACTGACTGTTTCAAATTTTGCATTCAATTTTCCCGACATAAAATTAGTATTCGTGTTAATTTGTCCCAGATTCTTATTGGTGTTGTCAGCACTCACTAACCAAACTACATAAGCACTCATAGGAGGAGTAAGTCGTGTGGAAGGCGCCAAATTAGTTAACTCAATGGTTATCGCATAATTTTTATTTTTATCCTGTTTTACTTGAACTGTGCCTTGTGCTGCGGGTATCACAGTTGATGTTAGAAACGGAGTTTTGGTAGCACAAGAACTCATCAATAATGTAACCGTAATGCCTGTAATCAATACAAGGGCACTCATTAAAAATACTTGCTTTTTCATAAGATTTGATTTTTTTAATAAATTTATTTTTTCTTTTTCTTGTCTGTCATTTTATCGATATCTTCGATAACCATGTCTTTAATTTCTTCTGCATTGTCACCAATTATATCACCATCTTTTTTAATTTTCGATTTGACATTTTTAGTCACTAATTTTGCTCGGGTCAAAAGTCTGCTTTGAGTTTTTGTTCCTTTGCGCGGTGCGAATAATACACCTAAAGTTGTGCCTATAGCAGCACCAACCAGCAATCCGGCTATTTGTTTTCCGGTATTTTTTGAAGTTCCCATTTTGTGTGGTTTTAAAAGTTTAATTACTTGTGAATTCGTTAATATGTTAATCTATTTATTCAAATTAAATCGGATAAAATAAACTATTTTTTATAATACAAAGATGGCTGTTTTAAAATATCCATTCGTTACATAAGAAGAGTAATTTATTACATAAATCACACATTTTTTTTATTTCTTTCGGGTGGCTTGAACTAAAATCAGACCGCCAATTCCCATAACAACAATACCAATAAGGGGTGACCACGAGAGTTCGTGGGGTTTGTTCTGGGTTACTTCAATGACTCCGAGATCAACAACTTTTTCTTTTGTGAAGAATTTGAATGTTGTAAAAACGGTTAATACCAGTCCTGCAATGAGGATAATTATGCCTGTTGTTTTCAAGTTATAATGATGTTTTTTTAATAAAAATGAATAAAAAAAATAACAGATGAACGATTTAACGGAGACTTGTAATTCACATCTTCAGTCCGACCATTGGTACTAACCCCAATTTCTTTAATCCTTCTACTGTTATTTTTTGGTAGATCCTTAAATCTTACGCCAGTTGATGGTTGGAGACTTGAAGATAGTATTTTTTATTTTCTATATCATTATTTAGTCCCTGTTCAAGGTTATTCCGGTTCTTCAGTTTTGTGGAACAAATGGCTTATACCGGATATGATATTCATGAAATTATTTTCAATGATAAAGTTGATAATTCTTTCAACCATTACCGAACTTAAGAATCCTTTCAAGCTCCTGCTTTTTCCAAATATCTGTTCAACTATTAAATTCAATACTAAATTTGCGCCGGATTTCATCAATCCAAGTGGATTGTTTTCAAAAGTCTCGCTTTTGAAATAGGATAAGAGATTAAATATATTTGTAATTCGTTTGAATTTGAATTTAAGTTCTTCTTCCTGAATCTGTTTAATTGCCCTTAATTCACTGATTCTAAGTACAAGTTGTGCATGATTGGTAATCGGTTGCAAATTCACAAAGTTTGAAGTGGAATTGGCTTCGTTAGTAGTAGTAGAATAGTTTGTCATGTTCGTGGCTTTTTAATAGTGTATCTGAACTATAAATTATTGAGGATTCTGAGTTTCTCTGTTTTCTAATATCTCCTTGATTATTCTATCTCGTAGAGGCGATTTGAGAAACTTCTTACGCCCGAAAAAGAGGACCAATGCAAGTAAAAAGTAAAATCCGGCAATGATAAGAAACCCGGAATATGTATCGTTCAACAGGAAAGAAAGATAGAATCCGATACCGATGCTTAACGTGAATAGAAACAAAAAAGCCGCGGAAGCTACTATAACCACGCTTAGAAAAGATGAACCAATTGCTGAAGTACGTTCGGTAGCTTCAAGTTTAATAATTTCGAAATTCACCATCACGTACTGTTTCAAACTTTCAGTGATGTCTTCTATCTTGTCAAATTCGTTCATACTCGTTTTCTTTTAATTCGTTTTTCAGTTACACTAAATAAAATTCAACCGGATCAGAATCAAAATTTTCTCCATCCGGTTGATTTGATTTTTAAGCTTTGGCTTTAGACTCTTCTTCTGTTTTGTGGATGGTACTGTGGGTAAAGTCATTTATTTTGTCTTTAGCCATATCTTCCAGTTTTTCTGCTTTTTTGCGTAAAACATCTACTTCATCTTTCAGCTTTTGTATTGCATCTTCAGCCATGTCTTTTGCTCCATCTATTAATTTTCGGCGGGTTCTGCTACCTTTTTCAGGTGCAAATAAAATTCCTAATCCTGCTCCAACAAGTGCGCCAGCTACTAATGCGCCAATTACTTTTACTACTCCGTTTGAATTTTCCATTTTGTTTATTTTTTTATGGTGATTACTTTTATATCTTGTTTGAAAATATTAATTGCATACAGTTAGATCTCAAATAAATGCGGGTTGTGGTTATTAAATCTAACAGTTTTTAATCTTTTTTGTTCATTAAATTAAATAGATTTTTTTTTGCATTGATTACAGGTTAAAACCTATAGCCCATTGTAAGCTGATACCACAGATTTTTATATTGAGGTGTTGTGGTAGTTCCATCTCCGTTATTATTGAATAAATCAAGTCCGATGCGTGCTCCGACAACAATATTGTC
The DNA here is from genome assembly GCA_038244215.1 of Bacteroidales bacterium. GTDB lineage: Bacteria > Bacteroidota > Bacteroidia > Bacteroidales > Paludibacteraceae > Paludibacter. The sequence goes on along the minus strand of JBBRTR010000160.1, from coordinate 601 downwards.
GAATGTAAAATCAGCACCACCGGTTGCACAAAATGTATTTTTCCTCACATTGTCGGTTTTAAACTGATCCTCTTGGGTCGTATTAATCAAAGCGCTGTTGAAAACATATTTCTGACTGATTAGGTAAGAATACTGCGGACCTAAAAGAAACGTAAAGTTTTCACTTGCTTTCAATGCCAGTAAAATCGGAACGTCAATATAGTTCGACGTTTTTGAAAAGCTGTAGTTGTTTCCTAAAATAGTTCCCGAGCCCTGAAAACCTTTTTGAGAAAATAAAACCTCGGGTTGAATACCCAGAAATTTACCAATAGGAATCGAAATAAATCCACCGGCAGCTAATCCGAATTTAGGGTCAGCCTTAAATTGTTCGCCCTTTGTATCATATACATTTGATAAATTAGGCCCGATTTTAAAACCTACTGAAATTCTTTCTCCAAAATCATCGGAAGTCTGTGCAACGTTTATAGTCGGAAAAATAAACAGTGCAAGTGCCGTAACGAATAGAATGCTTTTATTTTTCATTTTAAGTTGAGTTTAATTTGTAACTGAATTATTACGATACAAAGGTGATAATTTTTACCTCCTATTTTGTTACATAATT
>JBBRTR010000159.1:0-6268 GCA_038244215.1 Bacteroidales bacterium | reverse complement strand
CTCAAAAAATAGGTCTTTTGTGAACTGTTCACTTTCAAAATGTCCAATATCGGCTATTAAAATCCGATTTTCAGCTTCAAAAAATTCATGATATTTAAAATCGCCTGAAATATACACATCGGCTTTTGCCAAAATTGCATCCGATAAAAATGAACTTCCGGAGCCTCCACACAAAGCAACTCGTTTGATTTTTTTACCTAATAAATTTGTATGTCGAATGGTTGGATTTTTAAAGGTTGTTTTAATTCTTTTCAAAAATTCCATTTCATCTTCTGCGTTTTCCAAATCTCCTATAATACCTGTCCCTACCTGATTCCAATCGTTTTGAAGTGGAATAAGATCAAAAGCAGGTTCTTCGTATGGATGAGATTTTAGTAAGGCATTGACAACTTTGTGCTTCAGAAATTCAGGTAAAATCACTTCAATTTTTATTTCCGGTTCAGAATGTACTTCATTTACTGTTCCGACAAATGGTTGCGCTTTTTCGTTGGCACGAAAAGTTCCTGTCCCTTCCTGATTAAAACTGCAATGATCATAATTCCCGATTTCACCGGCACCGGCAGCAAATAAAGCCTCACAAACACCATAAGAATGAATCCGGGGTACATAGCATATTAACTTTAGCAGAGTATTTTGCTTTGGTTTCAGAATTTGAATATTTTTCAATCCGATCTTCTCAGCCATTTTACCGCTGACACCCTCCAACACATTGTCCAAATTAGTATGAGCTGCATAAATTGCTAAATTATTCTGAATAGCTTTGATGACGCAACGTTGAACCTCATTTTGTCCTGTCAAACGTTTCAATCCACTAAAAATTAGAGGATGATGCGATATGATAAGATTACATTTCTTCTGAATTGCTTCATTTATAACTTCTTCAGTAATGTCAATACAAATCAGTGCTGACGTAATTTCCATTTGCGAATCACCAACGAGCAATCCTGCATTGTCATAGCTTTCCTGCAATGCCAATGGAGCAAATTCTTCAATAATAGTACAGATGGATTGAACGTTCATAGACCCCTAACCCCTATTTTTATATAATTTCAGCAATTTGCTCCTGTTCCCCTTCAGGGGTTAGGGGTTCTTCGACTACAAAGTCCGTAATTTGAGCATTAATCAAAATATTATACCAGTTAATCAACTTTCGGATATCACTTGGATAAACCCGATCCCGATCATAATCAGGCAAAATTTCAATCATATAATTCCGGAGCTTTTCATTATCCGATTTTGAATCGATAGAACAAATAGCACCATTTTCTTTTATTTTCACATTTTCAAGCACTTGTCCCAGTGGAACTTCTGCACTGTCAGTAAAAATAGCAATATCTCCCAATGAAACAACTTTGTCTTTTGTATATGCGGGGATGCGTTTTCCGTCAATAAGTGATTCTACAATCAACATGTTTTTACCTTGCGATACCAGTTTGAAAAGTCCGGGTTTACCGGTTAATGATAAGATTTCTTTCAACATAATTTTAAAATTCATTAATCACAGAATTTCATCTATGAAATTTGTTTTATTTACTATTTTACAGCAACAAATATAGTATTATTTGTCAGTTATTCTACTCACTTTTTTAATTATTAACAATCAAGCGAGTCAACTCTTCTAACTTGATTCTCCCTTCATAAATTGCTTTTCCGGTAATCACAGCTGGAATCGAAGCTTCATGCAAAAGTTCAATATCGCGGATTGAACTCACTCCTCCACTAGCAATCAGATACATTTCTGGCTGAGCGGTCAACATTTTCTTATAAAGTTCAATAGCAGGTCCTTGTAACATTCCATCTTTGCTAATATCGGTACATATCACTTTCGAAATACCTTTTTGTAAATAATTTTGAATAAATGGAATAAGTTCCAATTCAGTTGTTTCCAACCAACCGCCAACCGCTATTTTTTCGTCTTTAACATCAGCACCTAAAATAATTTTATCGCCACCAAACTTAGTAATCCAAGAAGAAAACACATCCGGGTTTTTAACCGCAATACTCCCACCAGTTACCATGTTGGCGCCACATTCAAAGGCAATTCGTAAATCATCGTCCGATTTTAATCCACCTCCAAAATCAATTATCAAATTGGTTGATGAAGAAATTTTCTCCAAAACATTATGATTAACAATATGATGTGCTTTTGCACCATCTAAATCTACCAAATGTAAACGGCGGATTCCTGCATCTACAAACATTTTTTCTACTTCCAATGGATTTTCATTATAAACTATTTTTTGAGTATAATCTCCCTGCGAAAGTCGGACACATTTGCCATCAATCAAATCAATAGCCGGAATAATTTCAATCACTCTTAATATATTTGTTTAATTTATAAGTTGAACAAAAGTACTAAAAAAGGGGATAAACGACAAACTTTATAATACTTGGTTTTTGATACTTTTATTCAAAAGATTCAATTGTCTTGTTATTGATACCGATGCATTCATGCAATTGTGTTTCTGTCATAACCAATGGCGGTGCAAACCGAATTATATTGGTATGAGTTGGTTTTGCAAGCAATCCATTTTCCAACAATTTCAGACATATTTCCCATGCCAAATTTTCATGACCTTTATTGTTGATTATCAAAGCATTCAACAATCCTTTTCCTCGAACAAAAGAAGCAATTTTTGATGTTTCACAAAGTTTTGTCATTTCATTTCTAAATATTTCTCCTAAAAAAGCAGCATTTGCAGCTAGCTTTTCATCACGAATCACTTCAAGAGCCGAAATGGCAACTGCTGCTGCCAAGGGATTTCCACCAAAAGTAGAACCGTGTTGCCCTGGATGAAAAACTTCCATGATTTCATTAGCAGATAAAACAGCTGAAACAGGATAAACACCGCCGGATAAAGCTTTTCCTAAAATCAAAATATCCGGATGAACATCTTCATAATCACATGCCAATAATTTGCCGGTGCGTGCAATTCCGGTCTGTACTTCGTCGGCAATAAAAAGCACATTGTGCTGATGACAAAGATCATAGCACTTTTTCAAATAACCATCATCGGGAACATACGCTCCCGCTTCACCCTGAATGGGTTCCACCAAAAATCCGGCAACATTCGGATTATTATTCAAAATTTTTGCCAAAGCTTCTGAGTCATTATACGGAATCACTATAAATCCAGGAGTGTAGGGTCCGTAATGATTATAGGCTTCCTGATCGACAGAAAAAGAAACTATCGTAGTTGTGCGTCCATGAAAATTATTTTCGCAAACTACAATTTGAGCCGAATTCACCGCTAATCCTTTCTTTTCATATGCCCATTTCCGGCAAAGTTTTATTGCAGTTTCAACAGCTTCGGCACCGGTATTCATTGGAAGAACTTTTTCGTATCCAAAGTAATCCGTTACAAATTTTTCATAAAGTCCTAACTGGCTACTAAAAAAAGCTCTCGAAGTAAGTGTCAGTTTTTTAGCTTGTTCAATTAAAGTATTGATAATCTTTGGGTGACAATGTCCCTGATTGACGGCCGAATAGGCTGATAAAAAATCGTAATATCGTTTTCCATTCACATCCCACACGAATACTCCTTCTCCTCTATCAAGAACAACCGGGAGCGGATGATAATTATGCGCACCAAATCTATTTTCAAGTTCCATCAGTTCGGGAGCAGTAAGTTTTGAGTTTGCCATATTTGTATCTTCAGTTCAACCCCACCGAGATTGGTTTATTTTTGTTACTTTAATTATCACATCATCACATTGAAAAATCATCACACTAAAATACCTCCGCCATCATGCAGCGTACGCTTCCTCCACCTATTGTTTCGATTGTTGGAATAGCACTAACAATCAGTTCGTTGTATGAGGACAATCGTTTAATCTGATCTGTATTTAAAGAATCGTAAGCTGATTGTGACATAACAAGAAACCGTTTCCCTTGTTTATTTTCGATCTGTAACATGTTTCCTGCAAATCTATTCATTTGATCTTCAGAAATATCAATAATTTCTTTTCCAGTACTTTTCAACAAGTCAATCACAACATTGCGTTCATCTTCATTATCAATGGAATCCTTACAAATAACCGCATACTCATTGGCAATACTTAACATCACGTTCGTATGATAAACCGGGAGTCGCTGTCCTAAAACACTATGATATGCATTAAAATAAACCGGTTTATATTCAAATACTTTGCAAAATTGCAGAAAAACCGATTTATGTGTCCGTTCCGACAATGATGCATAAGCAATACGGTTAATGCGATCGAGAATCATACTTCCCGTTCCTTCCAGAAATTGATTTTGGTTCTCCCAAAAACTTAAATCAACAATATTTTTGGGTGAACAACCTTTTTCAAGAAGAGTGTCCAGTATATCATTTCGCCTTTCCAACCGACGGTTTTCAGCATACATAGGATATAAAACAACTTGACCTTCATAATGAAACGAAACCCAATTATTTGGAGAAATTGAATCAGGTGTATGAGGTTCGAAGGTATCCTTAACAAGTATAACATTAACATCCTTCGCACGAATTTTTTCAACCATCAATTTGAATTCTGCCAATGCATGTTGTTGTATATCAGAGTCATTCATTAACAACTTCTGCTGAAAATGATTATTTGTAGCGGTTTGTTCATTAAATCCGAATGCAACCGGTTCAATCATTAAAATTGTATCTGTGGTTTGTGACCCCCAACCTCCTAAAGGAGGATTTTGAGATGTATTTTGACTCATGTTTTTATTGTTTTTTAATTAACAAATAAAATATCCTCTCCTTCAATTTTTGGAGTTCCTCTTTTACACATTCTCTCTCACCAATGGCAAAGTAGAACAACGCAATAAACCTCCCATTTTTGAAATTTCAAAATATGGAATCCGTTCCACTTTTATGCCCCATTTATTTTCAAGATGTTCATTCAACCGCTCGAACTTTTGCTCAGAAACAACCACCGAGGGCGAAATGGAAAACACATTGCTGTTCATATAATACATTTCTTCCTGTGTAAGTTCAAAAAGATTCTGTTTCCCAAACAAATCAACTAACTTTTTATAATCGGCTTCATTCGAAAAACCATCTTTATAAATAATAGCTTTGTCTTTATCAACCGGCATAAATGCGCAATCCAAATGCAATACACCCTTTCGTGGGTCAGTATTGTGTTTCTTCATTTCCAATGAAATAAAGGTCTTTTCGGGGAAAATTTCTTTTAGGAAATTGAAAGCATACAAGTTTGTACGTGCTGTTTTCATTTGTGGATAATCAGGTTGAGTATACAATCCCACAAAAACAAAATCATTATACAGTACCACGTCACCCCCTTCCACATGTGCTTTTTCGGGTAAATTATTGATTTTATTGTATCCGATCAGGTCGTAAATCACTTCGTATGCCTCTTTTTCATCTTCCCGATCGGGAATAATGTTGGAATTAATAATTTTATCATCAATCACGAATCCCACATCACGTGCAAAAACTTGATTGCAATTTTCCAATGTCCACGGACGAAAAACCTGTACTTTGTATTTCAATAATACTTTTTCGAATGCACTCATTTCCTTATAAATCGCTTCCTCACTTGGATAGTCTCCTTTCAAAACAGATTCGTAGGATTTGGCATCGAAGGTTTTATCAAGTGCCGGTATCGGACCGATTGAACCGGGTTGTCCCAATACAACGGCTTTTAGCGTGGAAGTTTCGTTCTTTACATTCAAATTCATAGTACTGACTTTTAGCAAAGATACAATTAAAATCAAAAATGAGCGAACGAAATAGTTAAATATGTTAGATTATTGTATAAATATTTATATTGCTCTTCATGTCTTTAAGCTTCTCATTAAGAATTAATCATCTTTTCACTCATAACTATATATTTTTTCGGCTTTAACTAGTAAATTCTTTATTAAATATTATATTTGTACTGTACAATTGAAAATGGTAAACTGTACAATATATTCATTTTAAATGTACAGATCAGATCAATGAATAGTACAGTTAAATTCTAATTTCACGAAAAGTCTTCAATAATTATACAGTAGAAAATGATTAAATCTTCATTACTAATCAATTAAATAATCTGAGATTATGAGCGTACAATACAAAATGATGAACAAAAATGATAATTTGAACTCGGATGAACAAAAAGTAAATGGGTTTTATCCGGTTGTAGTCAGAAAAAAGACTGTTGGAATGAAGGAAATTGCAGAACGAGCTGCAAGTCGTTGCCGGATGCATCCCTACGAACTGGAAATGGCTTTGAAAATAGTACTTATAGCCATTCAGGATGAATTGCTTGAAAGCAACAACGTATT
>JBBRTR010000158.1:0-6295 GCA_038244215.1 Bacteroidales bacterium | reverse complement strand
GCGTTCTATTCTTTTTATAAAATACGACTTTATATTCTGACTATTACTTAAATGATTGTAGGACTGACAATATTTCCACTTAATAATTTCTTGACTACAAAGCTACAAACATTTTACAGTCTTATCAGTCATGCTTGTATGACTAAAATCAGTTTCAATTCAGTTTCATTATTATCCGTGAATATCCGCTTAATCCCTAAATATCCGCGTTCTATTCTTTTTATAAAATACGACTTTATATTCTGACAATTACTTATACCATAAAAACTTCTTTTGAAAATTTATAAATCAGTTGTGTAAAATGGCGGAATTCTCATTGTTTCTCAGTGAATAATTTCGATAAGCTTTGAAAATTCCGCCTTATATATTTTGACTTTTAAATCGATTATCTTGAAAGTGGAGTTTCTGAGTTTTTGTCCATTTTCATCCCCGAGTAACCAAGTGCACCCATTTCTGGAATATCAAGTCCTGCAAGTTCATCTTCTGCAGGTACACGGTTTCCAACAGTAAGATCAATTAATTTGAATACAATAAATCCGATTAATCCAACGTAAATTATGTTTGAACCAACACCAATTAATTGTGCCCAAAGTTGTGAGGCATCTCCGTAGAATAGGCCTGTTACATTGCCTTTGATGCCATTTAAACCATCTCCGTAGCTACCATCGGCAAATAAACCAACTGAGATAACACCGAATGCACCATTTACTCCATGAACAGCTATTGCTCCAACTGGATCATCAACTTTAAGTTTGTTTTCAATAAACATAGCTGCTTCGATAACAATGATACCTGCAATGATTCCAATAACTGCTGCCATTTGAGGAGTTACAAAAGCACAAGGTGCTGTGATTGCTACAAGTCCGGCCAACATACCGTTACACATCATACTGACGTCAGGTTTCTTTGTTTTGAATATCCACATATATGCTGTTGCAGCCATTGCGCCGGTTGCCGAAGCTAACATTGTATTTACTGCGACAACTGCTAATCTTAAATCTCCACCTGCCAAAGTAGAACCTGCATTGAACCCAAACCAACCAAATGCAAGAACAAATGTTCCTAATACCGCAAATGGTAAATTGTGTCCTGGTATAGCGTTTGCAGAACCATCTTTATTGTATTTACCCAGACGTGGTCCAATAATTTTTGCTCCAACAAAGGCCAATACTCCACCAGTGAGGTGAACTACTGAAGATCCGGCAAAGTCAACAACGCCATGACCTAAGCCAAACATATTTCCGAGTTGTGACAACCAACCACCGCCCCAAACCCAGTTTCCAAATACCGGATAGATAATTGTGCCAACTGCCAAACCGTAAATAACGAATGCCAAATATTTCCAACGTTCAGCCATAGATCCTGTAGGGATGGTAGCAGTAGTATCCATAAATACCATTTGGAATAGGAATAAGGACATTATGCCAACGTCGTACATCCCATGTAAAAAGAAACCTTTTGTTCCAATTAGTCCAAAAGCATGACCAAAAAGATTTAATGTGAATTCTTGATTTAGTGAATCAGCACCTCCAAGTGTCCCCAAAGTGCCTACTCCTCCAAACATAATTGCAAATCCACATATAAAGAATCCAATCATACCTAATGGATAAATCATGAAGTTCATGGCCATGGTGTGTGCAATGTTTTTGGCACGGGTTAAACCACCTTCCACCATTGCAAACCCAACTTGCATAAACATTACTAAAAAGCCGGCAATTAATACCCATACCATGTTAATGGCTACTTTGTTATGACCTGCTTGTGCTCCGATTTCTTCTAGTGTTGGTTGACCGGGTTTGGCGGATGCCACGTCACTAATTGTACCTGTTGTCGCTCCACTCGGATCGAGTGCTTTCTCTGCATATATGTAACTAGTTGTGGATGCAGTTACGAGCATTAATAATATTATTAATATATACTTTTTCATATACTTTTCTCCTATTTTAATTAAGTTGCTGAGTTAGTCTTTGTTGTATAATGAAGTGTCACCTTTTTCTGCATTTCTGATACGATATGATTCGTCTATTGTTGATACGAATATCTTCCCATCTCCTATTACACCTGTTTTAGCTGCTAATAAGATGGCGTCTATAGTTTTCTTTACATTTATATCTCTAACGACAATAGTTAACAATTGGCGTGAAATATAACTTGTATCGTATACGGTACCTCTATAAGATAACTCTCCTTTGATTACTTCATTGCCAACTCCAGTTACATCTGCATACGTAAAGAAATCGATGCCTGCTTCACGTAATGCTTGCCTTACCTCTTCAAATTTTGAAGTGCGGATAATTGCTTCAATTTTTTTCATTTTTTTTATTCTTTAAGTGATTAATAATTTATTGCTTCTTGTTTAATATAAAACAGTTAGCTTTGTATTTTCAAATACCTATTCATTTATAATGTAATTCCTGCTACAAAAAATGCATTTCCTGCATAAGGATTAAATCCAAGTATTCCATACACCGGTAAACTGAATTTGTCCGTAATTACAATTGATTTGCTGACTTTTAAACCAACATTTGTAACACCAAATCCTGTAGTTGCGTACACCATATTACTTTCTAAAAGAGATGCACCTACAAATACTTTTGCATAGCTTGTAATTGGATAACTTAATTCAACATAAGTAGAGAATGCATTTTTACCTGTTGCAAGTGTATCTGCTCCGGCAAAGAAAGTGTTTACCGATGCACTTAAAGGAAATGCTTCTGCACCTGTGTATGCAAGTGTTGCTTCAAACATGTGGTCACCACCTTTGCTGTAGTTGAAATAACTGCTGTTAAATCCCCAATTGTAATCGGTTACTGTTAATGCCAATGAACTGGAGAATGCATAAGTTGCATACAGGTCAACTTCTTTCACATTTCCCAAAAAACTACTTGATGCCCATGAACCAATTGTAAATCCACCTGTAGTGAAAGAAACATAGGGTTGAATGTTTGGAGTTCCTTTTGTTCCTTCTTGTGGAATACCACGCCATACATAAGAACTAACAATGTCGGCTCCTGTTGCAAATTGAGCTTTTACGCTCGTTGTCGCTAATACTGCAATCACACAGATTGCTAAAAATTTCATCTTTTTCATACCTTAAATAATTTAATTGTTGTTTTTTAATAAATAGTTTCTACACTGACTTTTCTTATATCAAAATGACATATATAATTAATAATACATGTCATAATGTTTTTAATACGTTGCAAAAATAATCATAATGTCATTATTATTGAATAATTAATATCAAAAAGATAGTGTTAATGTTGTTGTGTTTGCATAATGTTACTTATATATTTATTTAGCTTACAATATGAAATAAATAATGTATAAATACTTTCATACTGATATGTTGAAATATAAATTATTTCAAAAAAAATAGTATAATAACTAAGAAAAATGAGTTTAATTGTCGAGTTGATTGGTGATAGGGGAGGGAAATAGCCAATAATTTCAGTCAAATACAGCCAATAGTATGACTTTCTAAAATTTTGGATGGATAATTTGAATCAAATCCTGAATAAAATGAGAGATACAAAACAAAAAAACGCCCGGGAATCCCGGGCGGTATGAAATACTTATAAATTAAAAATGGAACTTATTTTTCCAATCTTTGCATGGCTTCGATTGTATTTTCACTACTTCCAAACGCCGAAAAACGTACATAACCTTCGCCGCTTGCTCCAAAACCGGCTCCCGGAGTTGTTACGATATTCTTTTCATTCAGCAAATAATCAAAATACTCCCAACTTCCCATGCCTTCGGGTGCTTTTGTCCAAACATAAGGCGCATTGACTCCTCCAAAAACAGTATATCCGGCTTTTATCAAACCTTCACGAATAATACGGGCATTTTCTTTGTAAAAATCAATCAAAGCTTTTACCTGTTTTTTGCCTTCGACGCTGTAAGTTGCTTCGGCAGCACGTTGTACAATATAGGATGTACCGTTGAATTTGGTTGTCTGACGACGATTCCACAATTTATTCAAGGATACTTTTTCGCCGTTTGCATTAGTACCCATCACTTGTTTCGGAACAACCGTGTATCCGCAACGGGTTCCGGTAAATCCGGCTGTTTTTGAGAAGCTGCGGAATTCAATGGCCACATCTTTTGCTCCATCAATTTCGTAAATGCTATGAGGGACATCTTCTTCGGTGATAAAGGCTTCGTAAGCAGCATCAAACAAAATGATAGCATTATTTTCTTTGGCAAACTTCACCCAGACAGTCAATTGTTCTTTTGTAAGAGTTGTTCCTGTAGGATTGTTCGGATAGCATAAATAAACTAAATCTACCTTTTCGGTTGGAAGTGCAGGAACGAAATTATTCTCAGCATTACATTTCAGATAAACCAGATTTGTCCAGGCACCGCTGGCTGTTGGTTCACCCGCACGACCGCCCATAGCATTAGTATCAACATAAACCGGATAGCTGGGATCGGTTATAGCCACACGATTATTTTGATCGAAAATATCACCGATATTGCCGGTATCACTTTTGGCACCATCACTTACAAAAATTTCATCAGCTTCCAGTTCAATTCCTTTCGATTTAAAATCATTTTCCAGAATGGTTTCCCGCAAAAAAGCATAACCCTGTTCCGGTCCGTATCCTCTGAATGTTTCAGCATGACGCTGTTCATTCGCTGCTTTAATCATGGCATCCACCGACGCATCGGGTAGGGGAAGGCTCACATCTCCAATTCCCATACGAATTACCTTCGCAGTTGGGTTTTCTTCTTTGTGTTGAGCTACTCGTTTTGCAATTTCCGAAAACAAATAAGTTGCCGGTATCTTTATAAAATTCTCGTTGATTTGTGCCATGTTTTTAATTAGTTGATGACCCCTAACCCCTAAAGGGGAATTTTTAAAGGGGTTATTTGTAAATAGTTGTAATTAAGTTCCCCTTTAGGGGTTAGGGGTTCATATTGTTCCTTCAAAAACAGTGGTTGCGCTGCCGGTTAAATATATGTGATTGTCAGATTCTTTCCATTCAATGCTAAGTTCGCCGCCAATCAGTTCTACTGTAACTCTACGGTTAGTTAACCCATTCAATACAGATGCAACAACTGAAGCAGAAGCTCCTGTTCCGCAAGCCATTGTCTCACCGGATCCACGTTCCCAAACACGCATTTTCATCCTGTCTCGCGAAATGACTTCTATAAATTCAGTATTGGTGCGACGTGGAAAAATAGCTGCATTCTCTATTTTTGGACCAATCTTAGGCAAATCCAGTTTATCAATATCTTTCGTGAAGATTACAGCATGTGGATTCCCTGTGGATACACAAGTAATTGCATATTCAATATCATCATCGAATTTAACCGTTTTATTGATTACAGTTTCGCCTGTAAATACAGTTGGAATAAGTTCCGGCTTAAGAATCGGTTCTCCCATATCCACAGTGGCACTTTCCACTTTATTATCATTGCCTACAAATAGTTTCAATATTTTCACACCGGCCAATGTCTCCAAAGTCACTTCCTTTTTTGTTGTCAAACCTTTGTCATACACATATTTGCCTATGCAACGGGATGCATTTCCACACATTTCTGATTCAGAACCATCAGCGTTGAACATGCGCATTTTGAAATCACAGGTGTCTGATGGCAAAATCATTACTAATCCATCCGAACCGATTCCTTTGTGCCTGTCACTGTATTTTATTGAAAATTCAACAGGATCTTCTATTTTTTCTTCAAAACCGTGGACATAAATATAGTCATTGCCGGTTCCATGCATTTTAGTGAATTTCATATACTTTATTTTGAGCTTCTATAAACTTTTAGACGTCCAAAAGACTCTAAAGTGTTTGATTTGTTTTCTTTTGTTGCAAAATTAATAATAATAATAGAACTTTGAAAGTATCATGTGGTTTTGTTTGATTATACCCTGTAAAAACTGCAATATAAAGTAAATATAGGTTGAAGTGTAATAAATATATACTTAGTTTGAAGAAATAGTTTCAAATTATCATTCCAGGTAATTTTGTAAAAGGGTTTTTAAACTACAAAAACAGGGCTAAACCACAGTATAAATCTTTTCTTAGCATATAACTCTTCTGATTTTGAATAGTTCAAATGAAAGTTTCTAAAAAAGTAAACCCGAAATGGACTTTCGGGTTTATTAAATTGATTTTATAGCATCATGATTAATAACTGAATCCCAGTTTAGTAAGTCCGGTTTGAACGTTTTGATTCTGCATAAACAGATTCCAAAGCAATCCGGTACGGTAATTTTCAATCATAACCACAATCGGACCTTCATCAATTGCCAGATAGGAATTTGCAAACCAGTTTG
>JBBRTR010000157.1:0-6301 GCA_038244215.1 Bacteroidales bacterium | reverse complement strand
TAATAAAATTAATGTCGTGAAAAACTACGATAAAAAATAATTTAGGGTGAAAAATAGCCCATAAAAAGTGCGTAAGTTAAAATAGTCTAGAGAAACACACGCAATTAATGATGATAATATCAATTGCGGATTTAAGGTATTTTAAAGAATGTATCATCAGTTCTTTTTACTTTCAACTCATTAACTAATTTCTCAACTAAATCTATTTCATCAATTTTCATATATTTTTTTAATACAAAATACATAGTTGTTATCCCAAAATCATGATAAAGGAAGTAAAAACAAGCACAGGTACTGTTAAAATCATGAGATAAATTTAATAAGATTTTGTCAATATCTTCATGTGATTTTTCTCCACCCGATACCATCCCTATAATATCTCGACATTCAGAATATAATTCGGAATTATCTACAATTGCATAAGATAGTTTATCTGCAATTAATGGTGTGATTGTTTTAAAATTACTTACCTCGGTTACTTTGTGAGTTGTTATAGGTTTTTTCTTTACTTTACTTTTTATTTGTGAATAAAGAGGTGTGTTAAGAAATAGTACGGAAATCAACAAAATCGACATGTTAAAAATTATTTTTTTCATATTCGTTTAGATTAAATATTAGTATTTCATAATACAAAAATATACTTTTTTTTTAAAATACATACTATATGCAGTATTCATTTATGCGGTAATCTTATTTGTAAATCCAAAGTAATTTTGCTAAAAACTTGTTTGGATTAAATAATGCAAAAGAATTCTGAGATACCAGTACCTGAAATAGATTCTAGGACACTTAAAATCGCCAATAAAATAAAAGAACTTCGCATTCAAAAGGGATATACGAGCCATGAAAACTTTGCATGGGATAATAATCTGAATCGGGTTCAGTATTGGAGAATTGAAAAGGGTTCTAATATTACTATTAAAACCCTACTCAGTATTTTAGACATCCATAAAATCAAATTATCGGATTTTTTTAAGGACATTGATTAAACTGCTTTCCAAAAATTTTGCATTTCATCTAGTAATTCACTTTCATCTGCATTGATATAAACATTCGCCATTTCAAAGTCCTTATCACCTAATAATTTCAACACATTTGAAGGTGACATCTTTTTTCCCAAGATGGAGCCAAATGTATGTCTAGAAACGTGAAATGTCAAATGTTTATCGATTTCCGCTAATGGAGCTATTATTTTTAAATACTTATTTAACGTTTGGTTTTCGATTCTTTGGAAAACAAATTTACTTTCCTTTTTAAGTCCAATATTTTCTATTATCTCTTTTGCTAAGGGGCTTAATGGAACATATACATTGTTTCCGGTTTTTAGTTGTTTCTTTTTCAAAGATTCATTCGATTTTTCAAGATGTTCCCATTTTAAGTCCATTACATCACAATATCTTAATCCAGTTTCACAAGAAAAAATAAACAGCCATTTTGTAAGTGGAAGTTTGGGTAAATTCTCTTTCGATAAATCAACTTCATTAAACCGTTTATACTCCTCCTTGGTTAAATGAATAATTTTGTGAGGGGTTTTTTTTAATTTTAGTCCATCAAATGGATATTCAATTTTGTATTTTTTTGAACTTATAGCATAATTTACAACTGTCCTTAAATGCCTCAATCGCTTATTTATACTAGATTCATTATTGCCTCGTGTGTTTTTTAAATATGATTTGAATTCTTCCAAAAATGAAAAATTTATTTTATCTATCGTTGGTGAATATTTATTTTTATGTTTTGCAAATTCTATTGTAATTTTTTTCGATGACCTTACATTCCTAAGTGTATTGTATCTGTTTGTTCCATTTTGAAGCTTCTCAATATATTTGTCAAAAATTTCCTCGATTGGTGCATTTTTCGACAACTCACTAGAAGGATTTTTCCCTTTCACTAAATTTCTTATATCAACTATAGATATTTCTTCGCCGAGAACTTCTTTTCGAGCTATGTAATCGTTGAATACAGACTTTAGGTTGGAAAGGTACTTATTAATCAGATTCGCTTCTTTAGAAGCACTTGAAACAACCCCTTGTTCATTGTTCCAATACTGAAGTGTAGTTTTCTTTTCTGTAGGAAACTTGAATTGTTTTCCTGAAAAATACACTCTTGCATCAATTCGACTTTCTCCATTTTTTGATGGTACATCGTTCCTTAAAATAAATTTTAAACTGGTTTTCATCTTTGAAATTTTTAAAAAATTATTAATAATAAATTAGCTTATATTTCTTATAACTTGGGTAGAAAATGTATAAACGAAAAATGTTTACATATATTAACATTATGGTGGGTAAAAATAAAACTAATAATTTGATATACAACTATATAACCATATTTATTTTTTAAATATGCAAAATTATATTTTGTTATGTAAGTGAAGTTTAACTTTAATGGGGATAAAAATCCATTATTTTGGACGGTTTTACAAGGGGAAATCTAATACGAGGGAAAATAATCAGACCTAATATTATTTTTGATTTACAAAAGAGTAAAGGGGGATAATCAACCTAGAGAATAAGTTAATAGAATCAAGAAATCCGTTTGACGTCAATTGACGTCAATTTCTAAAAGAAAAAAAATCATTTTAAACTGAAATTATCTACAAATCATCGGTCTTGTTAATAAGATTTTGTATTTTTGTAAACTAGAAATAAACCACTTTCAAAAGGAAAATATGAAAAAGAATATTTCCGTTGACATTTCTTTTAGACCAAATCAGAAACAGCTTGATATTATTGAATCTTGGTTAATTGAGGAATACAATAAAACTAATCAAGGGTTTTATTGTAATTGGAATGTAATTCTTAATGCTTTTGAAAGTAAAGAGATGTCAGTACTATCTTTAGACAAAATACCGATTGGATTTGCTATTTGGTATTTTCCTTCTAATTATACAGCAAGGATTGACATTATTCAAATAAAATCAACATTTCAAAAACAAGGTTTTGGTAAATTTTTTATAGAACAATTATTCAAATTTTTCCTAAGTCACGATATTCTGGTCGTTCATTTAGAATGTGCACCTGATTCTTCTGAAAGATATTGGAGAAACATTAAATTTATTGATTTCCCTGACAATGATAGATGGCAATATGGAAATAAAAAATTATATAGAATTCTCGTGCCCCATTTAAAACAAATTAAATCAAAGAAAAAGACAGAACAGATTGAACTATGGGATGACGAACCATATAGAACAGATAATGCTTCACCAACTTGGATATGGGAATTGAAATACATTAAAAATACAACCAAACTGATTCAACCAATAATTTGTCCATGTTTATCTGATTGGAAAATAAGATGGGAACAAAACGAAAGTGTAATTATTGAAGATAAAGTAAAGCGTTTTGTAAAAGGAGATATTTGTATGGGCAATTTTTTGATTATAAAAAAAATGCCAAAACTTGAAAATGTCAAACAATAGCTAAGATTTCAATTCTCTTGAAAAAATGATTTCTACAAATTTAGCACAAGGGTTAGAATAAGGGCTAAAAAAATGAATATAGTTGAAACCAAATGACTCCAATATTAAATAATATTCTTTGTCATAAGAACAAAGTAATATCCAACTCAATTCACTTATATTCAAATAAATAGTTCCGGCGGGACTACTATTTAGGTATCAGTTGACAGTAAACAGTTTTTCAGTTTAATTTTTCAGTATCTTCTTATCCTCAACTTTCAATTCAATTTGTCCGTCTCGCATTTCAATTACTCGATCAGATAACGCTGCCAACTCTTTATCGTGTGTGACAATAACAATTGTCAAACCAAATTTGTCACGCAAATCGAAAAGCAGTTTGTGTAGTTCATCCTTATTTTTCGAATCCAGACTTCCCGAAGGTTCATCGGCCAAAATCAATTCAGGGTCATTTATCAGAGCACGCGCCACGGCAACACGTTGTTTTTCACCACCCGAAAGTTCGTTCGGTTTATGTTCCATCCTGTCGGTAAGTTGCAAATATGCCAACAGTTCTTTTGCTTTCTGAGTTGTCTTCTTTTGATCTTTACGGGCAATTAAAGCTGGAATCATCACGTTTTCCAATGCAGTAAATTCTGGCAAAAGCTGATGAAATTGAAAAATAAATCCGATATGTTTGTTGCGAAATGCCGCCAGTTCTTTTTCATTTAACTTGCTAAAATCGATTCCATTAACCAAAACTTTACCGGTATTCGGTTTGTCGAGCGTTCCAAGTATTTGCAACAATGTTGTTTTCCCGGCGCCACTTGGACCTACAATCGAAACAATTTCTCCTTTGGTCACAGTTAAATCAACTCCCTTAAGTACCTCGAGTTCACCAAAACTTTTATGGATATTCTTTGCCTTTATCATTTTGTCTAATTTTTTCAATTATTTTTTTATTAATTCTCGAATAACATACGAAGCCAGAAAGCATCCAAAAACAGCCGGAAGATACGAAATTGTTCCTGTAGTCGACTTTTTGTATTTTTCACCTTCAGTTGATATAATCACTTTTCTTTCGACGCGTTCAGTTGAAAAAACCACGGGAAGGCCTTTGAAAATTCCGATTCTCACCAATCGTTTACGAATGGTTCTTGCCAACGCACAATAATTTGTTTTTGAAATATCAGCCATTTCAACCTTCGACGGATCCATTTTTCCTCCCGAACCCATGGAGGATACAATCTTGATTTTATTTTCGATACAGGTTTTAATCAGTAAAACTTTTGGAAAAATAGTATCAATTGCATCTACTACAAAATCAAAATGTTCCGAAGTCAGAATTTGTACCGTATTTTCATCATTCAACCAATCATTTATAATTTTCAATCGAAGTTCAGGATTAATCTGGTGCAACCTTTGAGCCAATACTTCTGCTTTCGGAAGGTTCAAAGTGGATTGAAGAGCCACAATTTGACGATTTATATTCGTAAGTCCTACAACATCCCGATCAATTATCGTCATTTTTCCAACTCCTGACCGACAAATCATTTCGGCAGCCATTCCACCTACTCCACCCAATCCGACAATCAATACCGATGCATTTTTCAGTTTTTCAATTCCTGCTTCGCCAACCATCAATTCGGTGCGCTGCATCCAATTTTCCATATTTCCAAAATTTTATGCAAAGTTATTCGTTTCAGGCAATAAACTCCCATTTCTTGCATAAAAAAAATGTACCTTTGTACTGCTTTTTATTCAATTAATACGCTTTTTCTTACCTTATGATTACTGATGATGAATTAGGAACTATCGAGTTTGTCCACAATGATCGCTCAAAACATATTCGTGTCCGTATTTTGCATACCGGACTTAAAGTGAGTTTGCCACATAAATCGACTCACGAGGATGCAATGAAATTTATCAATTCTATTCGTGATAAAATTATTCAAAAGCAAACTAAACTTGAAACGGGACTTCATAAGAATAATATTTTAATTGATCAGAATACCCGTTTGCAAACCCTCACTTTCGAAGTGGAAGCAAAACCTAACGACCGTAAAAACATCTATTTTTCATTAAAAAGTGGAATTTTAAGCATTGAATACCCACATAGTACCAACTGTACATCGGCAGAAACTCAAAAGCATTTTTGGAACGGAATAAGTTATTTCATGCGGAAGGAAGCCAAACGACTTTTACCGGACCGTACCAAGCAATTAGCTGAAAAATACGGCTTTAGTTATTCCGAAACAAAAATTCAATCGAGTAAAACACGTTGGGGAAGTTGCTCGAGTTCAGGAAGCATCAATTTATCACTTTACCTGACCTTATTGCCAGCGCATTTGGTTGATTATGTAATTCTTCACGAACTCTGTCACACCAAAGAAATGAATCACGGAGTAAATTTCTGGCGATGGATGGATCGGGTCACCGACAATAAAAGTAAAGAATTACGGGCTGAATTGAAAAAATTCAATATGCCGCAATAGTAAAAAGTTTGTAAAGTTCATAAAGTTGAAAGTTTCAATATTTATAATTTAGAAAGAAGATTCAAAATGACTATCTGTTTAAAGGTTTTCTCTCTTATCCGACGTCAGCGCCTTTCATACTACTGACTTTTCAAACCCTTCAAACTTTTCAAACTCTTCAAACTCTTCAAACTTTTCAAATTTTATAAACTTTCAACAAACTATCATGAACTGGAATCAACTTCTTTCCACAAAACGCTTCGGACAGGAAGCTTATCATGAAAAGCGAACGGATGATCGCAGCGAATTTCAACGTGATTATGATCGGTTGATTTTTTCAGCTCCATTTCGCCGACTTCAAAATAAAACTCAGGTTTTTCCACTTCCCGGAAGTGTGTTTGTACATAACCGATTGACTCATAGTTTG
>JBBRTR010000156.1:0-6315 GCA_038244215.1 Bacteroidales bacterium | reverse complement strand
TCTTTTCTGTCCAGATATCTTTGCCGGTAAGCAAATCCTTTTTCACAAGTTGATTATTGCCATTAAGCACCACATACAGGTAATCGTGATTATTTTCAGTTCGGATCAAAATTTCATTTGGCAGTGCCAACTTTGATGGTGTTGTGGGTTTAAAATTAAATAGCTTCGAAACTGTAGCTTTGATTCCATCCCATTTTAATTGCACGACGTATGAATTCGTTTTGTCACCCGACACACTAAAAAAGACATAATCGGTTTTATCTTTCGTGTACCAGCAAATACCTGAATAAGTACTCATTCCCTTTTTAAGTTCAGGATTATCCTTTAACTGAAACACATGACTCACTACATTTTTTGCTGTATTAACAAAAACTACACTGTAACGTTCTTCTACAGCCAGCCATTTCTTGTCGGGCGATACAGCACAATCCATCGCGTGATTCTCCTTTAATGTATCACCCATGACGATTAGTTTTCCGGCCGGTTGGATGAAACGGTCATTCGAAAGTTTCTGTGCGGGAGGTGCGTTCTCAGCTGTAACAGTTTGGGAGAATACATTTCCCGAAGTGGCAAAAAACAAAAACAATAGAACCAAAAAGATGTGTTTCATAATTTCTTATTCTTTAAAAGGATTAAAATGAATTAAGTAACAGGAATAATATATTTTACCAAAATGAAATCATTCCTCAATAGTAATCTCAACAATAAGCATAATATAGATTGAAATGTTTTTCAGTTTAAGTGAAATATTGCACATTTAAAAAAAATAAACGCAAAGCACGCAAAGAAAATATTTGAAATACTTTAGCGCAATCTCTCCAATCTCGCAGCGTCTAATCTAAGCAAGATAAAAAGCATAATGGTAAAACCCCAAAGCGAGGAGCCACCATAGCTGAAAAACGGCAAAGGAATGCCGATAACAGGCATTATGCCAAGCACCATCCCGATATTGATAGTGAGATGAAAAAACAAAATACTGGCTACGCAATAGGCATAAATTCGGCTGAAAGCGTCCCGTTGACGCTCGGCAATGCGAAGTAAGCGCATCAATAGAAGCCAATAAACAGCCAGAACAAGTGTGGAACCCCAGAAACCATGTTCTTCGCCCACTGTGCAGAAAATAAAGTCGGTGTCCTGTTCGGGAACATATTTCAGTTTAGTCTGTGTTCCGTTCAAAAAGCCTTTTCCCCAAAAACCACCTGAACCGATGGCAATTTTGGATTGGTTCACATTATAACCGGCTCCCAGCGGTGCATCGTCCATACTTAATAATACTTTGATACGAACCTGTTGATGAGGTTCAAGTATTTTTTCGAATAAATAATCGGACGAAAAACAAAAAGCTACCGAGCCTAATGTAAAAAGAATGATAAACCAGTATTTTCGATAACGGTTAATCATTTCAATAATCAACCAGTAAATACAGGTAGCAAGTACGGTAAAAATAGCAATGTTATCATAATTTAATTTAAACCAGAAATTTAAAACGTATGAAGAAACTGCGACCACAATAACCCCAAGTGCCAGAATAAGGCTCTCTTTCCGGTTGCGAACAAAATAGAAAGCATAAATAATCTGTACTAGCAGAATGATAATCATACCGACAACCATACCGAGTGTTCCCCTGTCAATCTGAATCGGAACGATACTGAATCGGATGATAATGATGAAAAGTGCAATGGCAAAAGTCCCTATCAGCAGCACAATACCATTCATTCCTTCGCGATAAAGCATAAACAAAAATGCCAGAAAAACCAAAGCACCACCAGTTTCATTTTGCAGAATGATAATGGAAAACGGAACAAATATAATCAGTCCCAAAGGAATCAGATCTTTCCAGTTCTTGAGTTTGTAATTATACGAACTCATGAATTTGGAAAGTGCCAGAGCTGTCGCCATTTTGGCTATTTCGGCAGGTTGAAAACTAATCGGACCCAGAACGAGCCACGAATGTGAACCTTTAATATCGGGAGCTAAAAATATAGTAATTATTAAAAGAAGAATAACACCCGCATAAATGAAATAAGCAAAAATACTGTATAACTTCGAATCGATTAGTAATAAAACTCCCGCAATTCCGAAAGCTGTCAGAATCCAGATAAATTGTTTTCCGGCACGATGACTGAAGTCGAAAATACTCGACTGGTCAAAATCATAGCTGGCGCCATAGATACTGATCCAACCCATAAAAACCAGAACAACATAAAAAAAGATGGTTGTCCAGTCAAGCGCATATTTTATACTAACGTTCTTTGACATTCGAATTGGTTACTATTTGGGTTATTCTTTCTTCCAGTTCTGCTCTGTTTATTTTTCCGGTCAGGTAAAGTTCAGCCATCAAACTGAAAATCGGTGCAGCATACGTGGCTCCGAATCCTGCATTTTCAACCACCACGGCAATGGCTATTTTCGGATTTTCACGCGGAGCAAAACCAACGAAAATAGAATGTGGTTTGCCATGACTGTTATCAGCTGTTCCGGTCTTTCCGCACATACTTATTCCCGGAATGCGAGAAGCAATTGCAGTTCCCGATTCGAAAACACGCGCCATCCCTTCAATAACAATCGGGAAATATTCTTTATCCACCTTGCAATAATGTATTTTTTTCAACATGGAATCGCATTTATTCAAATGCGGTGTAACATAATATCCCTGATTGGCAATAGCAGCCATTAGGTTTGCCATTTGAAGCGGTGTGGACAATACTTCGCCCTGACCGATTGACAATGAACGAATCGTAATTGCGCGCCAACCTGTCTGACCCCGATACACTTTGTTGTAAAAATTTTCTGTGGGAATATATCCGCGTGATTGTTCGTAAATGTCGCTGTCACTGAATTTTTCACCCAAACCGAAACTTTTTACCCGATCCACCCAATCGTCATAATTTTTTCGGAAAATGGCATTCTTTATACCATAACCATCCTTTTCAAGGGTTACCCTAAATGCATTCCAGAAATACGGATTACAACTTTGTTCAATGGCGCTGAGCAGACTTACCGGCGAACCGTGAAAGTGTGTACAGCGAATAGGTGTAGATTCAGGTCCATTGCAAACAAACATTGTGTGTTCATTAATTCCACCCATTTGTTGCAAAACCAACGCTTCGAGTGTTTTAAATGCCGATCCAGGAGAATATTGTGCTTGTGTTGCACGATTTAACAATGGTTTTGTCGGGTCGAGAAGAAGTTGCCCATAATTTTTTGAACGCTGGCGACCTACTAAAATAGATGGATTAAATGTCGGATTGGAAACCATGGCCAGTATTTCACCGGTCGTGGGTTCAATTGCCACGATACTTCCCATTTTACCGATCATTAGTTTTTCTCCCAATAACTGCAATTTGGCATCAAGAGTCAAAGTCAGGTTTTCACCGGCTTTCGGAGCAATATCTTCTTTTCCATTCTCGTATTTTCCCTTAATTCGTCCTTTTGCATCGCGCAATAATATTTCAAGTCCTTTCTCGCCCCGTAATTGTTCTTCATAGGTGTATTCCAGCCCACTACGTCCGGCATAATCGCCTGGATTGTAATAATCGTCATTGTCAATTCTGCGTTGCGATACTTCGCCAATACCTCCTAAAACATGTGCCGCCGAATTATTGGAATATTCACGTAGCGTTCTATTCTGAATATAGAATCCGGGGAATTTATACATCGATTGCTGAATAGTGGCAATATCTTCGATGCCGAGCTGTGACATGAAAAGTTGAGGTGTGTAAGAGGAATATCCCGGATTTTTATGGTGGTCTTTGATTTCGGCTATCCGGTCAATAAAATACTGCTTATCAATGTCGAGTGCCTTGCAGAAAGCAAGTGTATCCAACCCACGGATTTCGCGCATGATCAGTGCAATATCGTAGGCAGGTTTATTGTAAACCATAAGTGTATGGTTGCGGTCGTAAATCAAACCCCTTGGTGGGAACTGTGTTTTCTTCAGGAATGCATTACTTTCGGCACCTTGTTTGTATTTCGTGTCGAGAATTTGAATAGTGAAAAGCCGCAAAATATACACTAAAATAACAGATGATATAATAATTGCAATTATATATCTTCTGTTTTGAAGTGTGTCGTTTATCATTTCTTTATTTTGTTTTTATCGATTGAATTCCGAGTATCAGAAGTATAGTAACAACTGAACTGAGAATTATTTTTACCAGTGTGAACCAAAAATTTGTAAAGGTGAATGCTTCCAGATAAAATAAAATAAAATGCTGTATAAAAACCAATAAAACAACATATTTTATGTAAGCACTAACCCCAAAAGTATGAAAACTTGGTGTCGGATTATTTCCTTCTTCCAGCGAAGTAAAGAGTTTTATAACACCATTTCTCAAAAATGCAATTAAAACGGCTGTAAAAGCATGCATCCCCATCGTGTTCAAGAACATATCGATGGTTAAACCAAGTGCAAAAGCCAGAATAAGCGAGAACCAACGCGGTGTGAGAACCGGCAACGAAAGTATAAATAAAATATAGATATACGGATTGATGAACCCCAAAAACTGAATATTGTTCAACACCAGCACTTGTGTAAGTACCAGAAGAATGAAACGGAATATGTTTTGAAGTACGACAGGCATATTTTTATAGTTACAATTTATGCATTTACCATTTACCATTTTAAATATCACTGTTCTCAAATAGTAAATGGTAAATGCTTGAATGGTCAATTTATTTATTGTTCTTCCGATGATTTTTCCAAATCACGTTGTTCTTTATAATTCAAATAATTGATAATTTTAACGTGTGAAAGAGTACGGAAATTGACCGCCAGTTTCACTTTGATTCTATAATAAGCATCACTTTCCTTTATTTTGAAATCTTCAATGTTTCCAACAGGAATTCCTTCCGGAAAAGTGCTTGTCAGACCACTTGTTATCAAGGTGTCACCCAATGCAAACTCTACATGCCGGGCAATGTCGGTGAGACTTGCATAGCGATAATCCAACCCATCCCACAATAATCCTCCTGTGTAATTATTCTTTTTAAACTTACAACTGATTTCAATTTTCGGATTTAGAATCGGTATAACTACAGAGAAACGTTTCGAAACAGTTTTCACAATTCCCACAACGCCTTCATCACTTACGACACCCATATCCGGTTTAATGCCATCAATTTCACCCTTATTTAGCGTAATGTAATTTTGCAGTTTATTGGTTGTGCAGTTTATTACTTTGGCAGAAATAAACTCATATTCCATTTCAGGCGGGATGAGGAAATGAACCGAATCTTTTTTCTGCGGACTAAGCGTTGTCAGTTCATTATGTAGTTTGATAATCTGATTTTTCAGCTTAGTATTTTCTTCCGAAAGATTATCGTTTGCAACCCGAAGTTTGAAAAATTCCACTACTGAATTGCTCAATTCGTACATATTCGAAACCAGTGCATTACTTGACGATAAAAAAGCACTGCTTTGATAATTCCGGTTATTTACAATCATGCTGAAGGAAATTATTTCCAGAAAAAGAAATAAAAACACAACACTGTATTGAATCAAAAAATTGATCAGATTCTTCATGATTGGTGAAAATGCACTTGAAAGACAGAGGGGTTAATAACTAAAATTTTCGATAAACAAGGAATTCATCCAATGCTTATCGAAAATTCTATTTTGAGTTTATCGGATCAGGAATGAAAATTTATCAACGTTTTTCAGCGCGATTCCTGTTCCACGGGCAACAGCGCGTAATGGATCGTCAGCAATATGGAACTGAATGTTCAGTTTGTCGGTCAAACGTTTGTCCAATCCACGAAGCAAAGCTCCACCACCGGCCAGATAAATTCCTTTCTGAACAATATCCGAATACAATTCAGGAGGTGTCTGTTCCAACGCACTCAGAATAGCTGCTTCAATTTTTGAAATCGATTTTTCGAGGCAATGGGCAATTTCCTGATACGAAACCGGAACTTGCATTGGCAAAGCCGTCATACGGTTTGGTCCGTGAACGATATAATCTTCAGGAGCATCTTCGAGGTCTGTTAAAGCCGCACCCACGTTTATTTTTATCATTTCGGCAGTGCGTTCACCCACTTTGATATTGTGCATCCGCCCCATATATTCAACGATGTCCAGAGTCAGGTCATCGCCGGCAATGCGGATGGATTTGTTAGAAACAATACCTCCAAGCGAAATAACAGCAATTTCGGTTGTTCCACCACCTATATCAACAATCATACAACCGTTCGGAGCTTCCACATCGATACCGATACCAATTGCAGCAGCCATCGGCTCGTAAATCATGTACACTTCACGTCCACCGGCATGTTCGCTTGAGTCACGTACCGCACGAATTTCGACTTCGGTACTTC
>JBBRTR010000155.1:0-6317 GCA_038244215.1 Bacteroidales bacterium | reverse complement strand
CGCAAACCGTACGTTTACGGCTTCACCAACAACTGATGTTGTTGCAAAATGGGCAGTTGTTTATAATCCAACTGTACTTCCAAAGCCAATGAATGTAACTATCGATGTATTGGTTCCAAAAGGAACATTCCAATGTTATATTGTAGGTACTTTCAATAATTGGGCTGGGCCTACAGCACCGGTAGATAGCTGTAAAATGACTCTTGTTGCTACTAATACAGATGGTACAATGATTTTCGAAAAAACAGTTTATTCTCCCGATGTTAATAAGTTAGCTTATCATTTCTGTTGTGGTCCGGATTGGTCGTTCGAACAACTTGCTCCAACCGGAGATTATAAATACCCGGAATTAAATCCAATTGTAACAAGTTGGAAAGCTATTTTTGATCCAACAACAACAGGAAATGTAAATATCGTTGCTACAGTGCCTGCTACGGGTTCTGCTAATGGTGTTTGGATTTGTGGTGGTTTCAACGGTTGGTCATGGACTACTCCAGCTGCAATGACTAAAAATACAGATGGGACCTACTCATATTCATTAAAAAACATTGTAAGTACAGAATTCAAAATTTATAATGGAACAGACTGGGGTTTTGTTGAAGTTGATGCACTTGGAGTTGAAGTTGCTAATCGAAGTGTAACCGCAACTCCTGGTCAGACAATTACAGATAATATTACTGTAATTGGTTGGAAAGCTCCTACTGCATTGAATGAAGTGAACATGAATAAATATAGGATTTATACATTAAACCGTTCAATCGTTGTTGAAGGAGTTACTTCAGGAGTGAATCTATACGATGCAAATGGACGTGCAATTCAATCTGTAAAAACAGTTGGAACATTCAACTCTAAGAATTTGAATCCAGGTTTGTATATTTTAGTTATTGATGGAGCTTCCAGAAAAGTTGCGTTGAATTAAACCAAATTAATTCTTTATTATTAAAGGCTGTACGAAACTTTCGTACAGCCTTTTTCTGGTGCGCCAAGCATTGTGTATTTGACGGTGCAAGTTAGTTATGGGGGCTATATGACTTCGGTAAGGGCTTTGTTGAACAATAGACTAACCATTAATAAGATAAAGGTGTTTTACTGCCAACTGGCTGAAAGAATCAGAAGGAAGCGGTGTCAAATTTCCTGTATTTGGGATGTTATTTGGAGTAATGAGTAGTAAAAATAGATTAGAAGTCTCACCAATCAGCTTAGGGAAAGCCGAACTTGCAGTTAGATTGTAAATGAAAAGTTACCTAACGAGATTATTGATAGTCAAATACTCGATTGAGGTTTGTAATGATGAAATAGACCTGATTCCGAAATATGATATTGAGTTGCGCGACTCTATGATATTTCTGAAAATAATATCCGCACTTTGAAAGATGAAAAAACCACCGAGTAACGCAGGGTCTCTCGGTGGTTGATAGGATTCTATTCGATTCAAGTTGAATGAGTTATTCTTTAATAATTTTGTGAACACTTTCTCCCTGAATAGTTTGTACTTTGATTAAATACATTCCATTGCTTAGATTATCAAGATCAATTTCATTTTTTCCAGTAAGTGATTTCAATAAAGCGCCCTGCATATTGTACACTTTTGCTGATTTTACTTCAGAACTGGATGATACATAAACAAAGTTTGTTGTAATTGAAGGGAATATTGTACATTCTGTATCCTGTTTTGGTGTTGAAATTCCATTTGGAAAACTGACATTCCGATCCGCAAATATCAACAGATCACCCGGCTGCATCGAAATGGACGTGTATGGGTTTGAAACTCCGAATTGTTCGCCTGTGAGTACATTGTACCAAATTCCGGTTTTTGGAAATGCGGGAGTTGCTGAAATTGCAGTTGTCTGGAAATTTCCGAGAACGACCATATTCAAATCAGAATGAACCAAACCGATGCGCCTTCCTTGTGACCAATCATTTTGTGTAATATTATAAGTCCAACTTCCCTGAGTGAAAGCTTTGGGATAAAGTTTTCGAAGTGAGATAATTTTTGAACTTTCAACGGAAGCTTCTTTTCTCAAGGGAAGTGACAACCAATTCCATGCCGGTTGCTTTTCATTAGTACGACCTCCATTTGAATTTATTGAATAATCATAACCCATTTCACCAAACTCATAAATCATTTTAGGACCCTCAATTAATGTTGTAAATGCAATATTTAATGGAATTCTATGTAAACGAGCAACTGAATCGGTCATCATTCCTCCCGCACCATAAGCCAATGCTTTGTAGAAATTACGTTCTTCATCATGACTTTCGGCATAACCAATCCATTGCCGGGGAGACGCTACCATTCCAGAAAAATCGCTGCTGCTTTGGTATCCCATTGCTGATTGACTGTAAGAATTATTTAGATTTCGCCATAAATACATTCCTTCAGATGCATACTTATTTTCTTCACCGTTTCCATCACTATTACTTCCATAACCCAGAAACTCCAAAATAAACATTACATCACTTTTTACCGATTTAGCAGCATTGTAATAGTCTGTTAAGTTATTTACTCTGGATTGATCGTAATTACTTACTGCTGGCTCTCCTGTTGTTACGTTTTGTGTAAAGCCTTTTGCTAAATCCATCCGATAGCCATCAACATGGTATTCGGTTATCCAAAATTGTAAAACTCGTTTAAAGTATTCTTTTGTCCCTGAAAAGCTATGATTGAAATCATTGTAAACACTGTATGGATGTGGGGCAATCGGATTCATCCAGGGATTATTTGTTGCGGGACAGCTATTAACTGCATCCCAGTAAAGTTGTGCAAACGGACAAAGTCCGGATGCTTGATTAAATACCATATCCAGAATTACTCCCATTCCACGTTTGTGACATTCATCGATAAACTTTTTGTAATTATCTTCAGTTCCATACGCTTTATCCGGAGCAAAGAAATGATTTGGGTTATAACCCCAGCTGTTATTGCCATCAAATTCCTGAATAGGCATTAGTTCAATAGCCGTAATACCAAGAGTTTTCAGATAATCTAATTTCAAAATTGCTGCATTTAATGATTTTTCAATCGTAAAATCACGCAAGAGCAATTCGTAAATGACAGCATTTTCTCTCGAAGGCATTGAGAAATTTGTTATTTCCCAATTATAAGATGTTTTTGCAGTTTGGAATGTAGCAACCAGTCCGTCAGTTTTCCCTACCGGATATGGTTTTAAATTTGGGAAAATAGTATAATATTGATTGATCCACTGGTCATTTTGTGGATCTAGAACTAACTCTGTGTATGGATCACTGACTTTTAGTGTTCCATCAACCAAATATTGAAATCCATAAAGTTTTCCGGGAGTTAAACCACTTAAAGTGATCCACCAATAATTTCCATCCCGTTTCATTTGGTAAGAATTAAGTAGTGACCAGTCATTAAAATCACCAATCACAAAAATATTTGATTTTCCCGGTGCATACATTATTAGTGTAACAGTGGAATTATCAATATAATTTATGCCATCAGGCAAGCCTGTTGGTCGTGCCTGATCTACAATTGGAGTTGGTACACAAGCCGAAATTGTATCGTAAACTGTGGTTGTTCCTGCAGTTGCTGATGCAATTAGAGTGTATTCGTTTGGAGTCGAAAATGTATAATTGTAGGATAAACTAGTAGCTGCACTTGCAGTTTGAGCGCTTACACCATTTATAGTTAAATTAAGATTGGAGGTTAGAGATGAACTGAATTGGATGTTCATGTTCGTTCCGGCAGCAATTACCTGATTATTTGACGGAGTAGTGAAAATAACGTTTAATCCTGAAGCATGCACGGACACCATAATATCAGCACCGCTTGTTGTTTTTCCTGTTTTTGATCCATCTGCATTTCGGAATACTAATGCAATTTGTTTGATAGTTTCGGTAGATGGAACTCCTAAGAAAGTCTTTAAATCTGGACCGATAGTCAATTTCCAAAGGTTGGTGCCGATATTCGTCAGCGTGTTTTTAGAGATATTAGCAAGAGCCAAATTATTCGTAGGTGTTGTCTGTGGCCAGGGTGTTAATACGTATTTCCAGTCGGAAGAGCTTGTACTTTTATCCGTAATTACGCCGATATGAGCATAAATTCCGGATGTGAGACCCATGAGGCCTTGATTCCCCTGTGACGCATCGAATATTATGTCGAGCGATTTGCCGGTCTGTGTAATAAAAGTCGGATTTGTAGTAACCTGCCCAAAACTGAATGAGAAAGTTATAAAAGTTAAAAGTGATAAAAATATTTTCTTCATAATACTAATTTATACTGATTTGAAAAATAAAAACATATAACTGAGCTTTTTAATCAACTAAGGCTGACTAATCAAAAAGTCAGCCTTAGTCTTGTAAATTCAATTGCAAATAATTGGCAAGATAAATAATTAATAGCCTGGATTTTGATCTAAATTTGGATTTGCATTTAAGTCTCCTGCAGGTATTGGGAACAGGTTGAATTCGGCTTTAAAATCAATGCCCGCTGCAACTCCACCTTTCCAATCCCATTTATATGTTGTAGTTCCTCCGAATTGTCCAAAGCGAATCAAATCTGAACGTCTTCGACCTTCAAAAAAGAACTCTCGTGCCCATTCATCAATCAAATTTTGTAATGATAATGATGTTGACTGAATAGCACCTGCTCTAGCTCTTAAGGCATTAACTGACTGGAGAGCCGTATAGCCATTAATCGGAGAAGCTCCTCTTGTTACAGCTTCCGCGTAGGTCAAATAGGCTTCGGCTGCTCGCATAAATGGAATATCCATATCAGAGAACTCAATGCTTTTCGCAAGTTTACCATCGGTTCTTATATTAGTAAATTTAATTACCTGATAACCTTCTTTGAAAATACTAATTGTATTAATATTTAAACCTGCGCTTACAGATTGTTTGTCAAACAGAGCTCTACCATCTTTCATTGTAGCAAGAACAGCTGTAGTAAGATCTTTCGAATCAGTAAAGAATGATGAACCCGTAGGAAAAAACTTTTTCACCAAAGTTGCCCGAGATCTATTACCACCCCAACCTGCTTTTGAACATCCCCAATCGACCATACCATCGGTATGTGTTGATGCAATTAAAAAAAGTGAAGACCCATAACTATTCGTTTTGATTCCATCTGCTGCAATTGGAAAGATAATTTCCTGAGGAGCTAAATTTATAGCTGAACCATCTATTTTTCCGGCATTGTCAGCCATAAAAAGCTGTCTGAATGTTGGACATAAAGTATATCCGGAACTTGGGTCGATAACTTTTTTTGCATAAATAGCGGCGTCATTCCAACGTGCAGTTCCCGGAGCTGCGGTAATTGCAGGGAAGTTAGCAGTTGCAGCAGTAGCCGGAACTTTTGTATAAACTTCTGCATTCAAATAAAGTCTCGAAAGTAACATCCAATCTGCAACTTTGTCAAGCCTATAATAAGGTGCCTGACGAGGTTCATACATATCAGGTTCGATTGCCAACAGTTCTTTTTCAATCCAATTGAATAAATCAATTCTTTTAATTTGTTTGGGTGGATCAAGAGATATCTTTTCAGTAAAAGGAACATTGCCAAAAAGATCCATCAAATAATAATAAGACAGTGCGCGCAAAAATCTAATTTCAGCACGTTGTTTTACTGTTGAATTATCGGTAATTGTACTTGTTTGTTCCAAAAAGTGATTACAGATTGAAATTACAAAATAGAACCTGTCATATATACTTCCTGATGTAGGGTTACTCGATGACCACGAATTAGTATTCAATTCAATTACTTCTACATCTCCCCAACTGCATATTGCTTCATCAGTCGTGAGTTCGTTACAATTCCACAAACATCTGTATAATGCTGATTTTCCTTCATCTGTAATTTCTGTATCAATATCAATATTACCAGCAGGTCATTGTTGACCGGTTAGTGAAAAGGCAGCATAGGCTTTTGCAAAAACAGCATTTTGGTCAAAAGTTTGTGTTACTTGTGGATTAATCGGAGTCACATTCAAATCATTGATACAAGAAGTTGCGAATAGGGAAATGCTAAATATCACAATGATATTTGATATATTATTAAACTTATTTTTCATATTCTAATATTTATAAGTTGATAATTAAAAGTTAAGGGAAACACCTACTAAAGTTACCATTGCTCTTGGATAAATATTATTATCTATTCCTCCATATATCTCAGGATCTAATCCTTTATAAGGCGTAATAACAAATGGGTTTTGAACTGTAGCATAAACGCGTCCGCTTGAAATTACTTTAAAAAGATTTTTAAAGCTATATCCTAAAGTGATATTATCGCATCGAACAAAGGAAGCATTTTGAACAAAATAATCTGATAAGAACGTCAATGTTGAAGTTCCTTT
>JBBRTR010000154.1:0-6492 GCA_038244215.1 Bacteroidales bacterium | reverse complement strand
TATTTTGGGTATTTTCTTTAATAAAATTGGTGACGTTATCAAGAATCCGGATGTAGACCTTTTGCGTAACCTAAAAGATTAATAAATATGATTGGTATATTTTTAATAGGAGTTTTAATCATTAGTCTCGGACTGTATTTTAACAAGAGTGGCTTTGTAAATTATTTGTTGGTTGTCATCTATGTAGTATTATTGTGGACATTCGGGATATATGAATACCTGCATAGAAATATCACAGAGCTGGTTTTTTTCAAAGCCGACTCGCTGGGATTGTTATTGCTGCTTGCTCTTTGTGTAATTGCGGTTCCGGTTCTATTTCATTCTTATAGATACATTGCAAAACACAGCGAGGTAGAAACACCGAAAACACGTGGACTTTTCTTTTCTGCCATGGTTTTACTGATTTCTGCCTGTAGCGTGGCTTATCTTTCAAATCATATAGCCGTCACCTGGATTTTTGTTGAAATAACAACGCTGAGTGCTTCAGCTCTTATTTATCATCACCGTAACATTCGAGCTTTGGAAGGTGTGTGGAAGTACGCTTTCATTTGTGCCATCAGTATCACTTTTATTTATATCGGAATTCTTTTCTTAAGTCTGGCATTAAAACAAGCAGGAGTGGATGATATGTCGTTCGATTCGATTCGTCAAAATTATTCAAAATTGAACTTGTTTTGGCTAAAACTTTCGTTCCTTTTTATTTTCACAGGTTTTACTGCCAAAATAGGACTTGTGCCTATGTACACAGCCGGTATTGATGCTAAAGATAAAGCTCCTGCACCAGCCGGCGCATTGTTATCCAGCATTTTGATGAATGTCGGCTTTGTTGCAATTTACCGTATGTATTCCGTCATGGTTCTCACTCCGCTTCACAATTGGGCAAATATCGTAATGATTATTTCAGCTTTGTTGTCCATCTTTGTAGCAACTGTTTATATGACGCGAATAAAAAACATTAAACGTATGTTTGCGTATTCGAGTATTGAACACATGGGACTGGTGATTCTGGGTTTAGCAGCCGGTGGTATCGGCGTTTATGCTGCAATTCTGCACATCATTCTGCATACTTTAATCAAACCCACACTTTTTTTACAATACAATCAAATCTATCGGGTTTATCAAAGTAAAAGTATTTACGATCTGGGCAACTATTTCAAATACAATAAAACAGGAGCTGTGGTTGTTCTCCTTGCATTTTTTTCAGTAACAGCCATGCCACCTTCAGGATTATTTATCAGTGAATTTCTGATTTTTCAATCTTTGTTTCAGGCACATTATATCCTTATTTTACTGGCAGTAGTTGTTCTGTTAACCATGATAATTTGGGGTTTTGGCTCCAATATTTTCAAATTACTGTTTACTCCACCAATGGATTTGGATGAAAGCAGAATTCCGCCTATAAGTCCGTGGGAATCGCTTTCGCAATTTATTATGCTTGGATTATCTGTTTATATTGCTTACAATCCACCCGCCGAATTTGTTTCATTAATACAAGATGCAGTTAAACTCATTCAATAATCTAATATGAACTACATTTCCATTCATAATAATCAGTCCATAGCACTGAATAAAATTCCTGAACTTCCTTACCCTGAGTTTATGAATACTAACATTGAAATGCTATCGGACAAACCCGAACGGCATTGCGTCAATTATTTCGGGGTAGAAGCAAATGATAACATCAGATTATTTTGCTGTATTGCCGATGATACAAACCACACGATTAATATTTCTTCGTGTCTGGTTGATTTCAAAAAAACAATATTATCATTTACAGCTCAAAACCATAATTTCGAAGCGTTTGAACGGGAAATACATGAAAATTTCGGTATTCCTTATTCCGATCATCCGTGGCTAAAACCGTCAAAATACGCTCATAACCAATTTGATAAAAATGAGAAAATAGAAAATTATCCGTTTTATCAGGTAGAAAGTGAAGAATTACACGAAGTAGGTGTAGGTCCAATTCACGCCGGCATTATTGAACCGGGTCATTTCCGGTTTATCTGCAATGGCGAACAAATTATGCATCTCGAAATTCAATTGGGCTACCAGCATCGGGGTATTGAGCAATTGTTTCTTCAAAAAACAAAATTACTTGAACGTACCACACTTGCCGAAAGTATTACCGGCGATACGACTGTCGGACATACGACTGCATTTGTAAATCTTTGGGAAAGCTTATGTGGTTTTACACCTGATTATTCATTGGATTTTGCCCGTACCGTTGCGTTGGAGCTGGAACGAATTGCCATTCATACTGGCGATTTGGCCGGAGTTTGTGCAGATATAGCTTATTTGCTCGGCAACTCTGTCTTTGGTAGATTGCGTACACCTATTATAAACTTTTTGCAGGAATGGGGCGGAAATCGTTTTGCGAAAGGATTGATACGTGCCGGAAAAATAAACTTTCCGTTCACAAAAGAACTTGCTATTCGATTGACGCAGGTTCTGGATGCTTTCGAACCGGATTTTGATGAAATGACAAAAAAGATGTTCTCCATTTCAAGTGTTTTATCCCGATTGGAAAAAACAGGAATTGTAACTTACGAAGAAGTCTTGGAAATTGGAACCGTTGGAATGGCGGCGCGTATGAGCGGTTTGAATCGTGATATCAGGATTTCCCATCCATTCAATCTTTATGGCAAGGAAATAATACATGAACCGGTGATAAAACATCATGGTGATGTGTATGCACGGGTGCGTATCAAACGCGAAGAAGTAAAACAATCGATTACTTATCTGAGAAAACTGATTGAAAATGTACCCGACTTTAAAAAGCCCGAAAATCTTCAATTTGTACCTGCCAATGAAACCTTTACTTTGTCATTGGTTGAAGGCTGGCGCGGAGAAATCTGCCATTGTGCAATAACTGACAAATTGGGAAATTTAGTCATTTATAAAATCAAAGATCCTTCCCACCACAACTGGATGGCGTTGGCTCAGGCAGTTAGAAACAACGATATTTCTGATTTCCCGATTTGCAATAAAAGTTTTAATTTTTCGTATAGTGGTCACGACCTTTAACACATTAATTCTATGTTTGATAATTTAAAAATAATGTGGCATCAAGGGAAACAATTTATTCCCGATGTAACCGCTGCAAAAGTTCCCGGCATATTCAGGGGCAGACCCATTATTTCATTGACAAAAGTTGATGAGGCAGCATTGGTAGATCTATGTCCGACCAAAGCCATTTCAGCTCAACCGGTTCGTATTGATTTGGGAAAATGTACATTTTGTGGCGAATGTGCCATTCAATTCCCTGAAAAAATTAGTTTTACGAGCGATTTTAAGCTTGCATCCAATGTCAGAGAACGGTTAATTAAACAAGAAGGTGATGAATCGCCGATTTTTGTCGATCAGGATAAAATCCGTAAAGAAATCCATCGGTTATTTGGTGGTTCGCTTAAGCTAAGAAGTGTTTCTGCGGGAGGCGATAACAGTTGCGAGTGGGAATTAAATGCTTCTAACAACGTGCAGTTTGATGTCAGTCGTTTCGGGGTTGATTTTGTTGCTTCGCCGCGCCACGCCGATGGAATAGTCATTACCGGACCTATTTCCGAAAATATGGCAGAATCGTTGGAGCGTTGTTACAAAGCTGTTCCCAATCCTAAAATTGTTATTTTGGCAGGCGTTGATGCCATAAGTGGCGGTATTTTTGCAGACAGTCCAGCATTAAATCGTGAGTTCTTATCAAAATATCATATTGATCTTTATATTCCGGGCAATCCGGTTCATCCCCTTACATTTATTAACGGGATATTAAGTTTGTTGGGAAAATAGGAAAACAAAAAACTCAAGCATTTTAACCCAAACAGACATTTTGAAAACTCGAAAGAATATTATAAACAACTGTTTTATTTACGACTTTATTGAAAAAACTGCAAAATGTTTTATTAATCCAAAGCAAAAGCGTATTTTTGTATAGATTTTTTTGAAAAATGACAAACCGATACGAAGAACTTATAAACGCATTTGAAATAAAACTGCGAAAATTAATTTCGGAGTATAAGTCATTACAAACACAAAACGCCAAATTGAAAGAGGAATTGGATCGCAAACATAACGATTTAATGCATGCTCATCAGGAAGTTTTGGAATTGAGAAAAAATTACGACCATTTACAACTTGCCAAGAACCTGGGCTCGACAGAAGAGGAGCGACAGGAATCAAAGCAAAAAATTACAAAAATGGTGCGGGAAATTGACAAATGTTTAGCTCTTTTGGATGAATAGAGCGTATGAAAGACGATATTTTTACAATAAATGTTCTAATCGGTGGCTTAAGATTGCCTCTGCGAATTTCTCGTAAAGACGAGGAATTATACAGAAAAGCTGAAAAAATGGTGGTACGGTATATGGATAAATTCCAGAAACAATACAACCAACGGCCAACCGAAGAAATTCTTATTATGGTGGCTTATCAGATAGCTGTTTTGGTTTCGAAGCAGGAACTCAGCGAGGATATTGTTCCATTGGCCGAAAAAATCAATTCTTTTGACCAGGAACTGGAAGCACTTTTAGGAAAATAAGTTTACGATTAAATCGCTTTTATAACACAATTTTTCGCATTACGAGGTACGTTGAAGAATTTCCTTTAAAAAGGGAAGTTATTCTTTCGCCATCGTGAATGCGATTTTTTTTTATTAAATTTCTATTAAAAAATCAATTATACAATTATCAATTATTCATTTTAAACTAATTATATGGAAATAATTATAGGACTTGTTGCTTTGATTGCAGGTGCCGGAGGAAGTTACTTTCTCATTCGCACTTTCAACAAAAAAGCAGCTCAGGAAGCCGAAGTTGAGGCTGAATTACTTAAGAAAAATAAACTGATTGAAGTCAAGGAAAAGTTTATAGCTCTTAAAGCCGAACATGAACAACAGGTTCAGGAACGAAATGCGAAGATTCAGGCAAATGAGGTACGACTTCAACAAAAAGAAATGCAACTGAACCAGAAACAAGGGGATGTGCAACGTAAAATAAACGAAGTTGAGGCTCAGAAAGATCATTTCGAACAACAGTTTAATAGTCTTGAAATCAAGAAAAAGGAACTGGAACATTTACATCATCAGGCTCAGGTTGAACTGGAAACCGTTTCAGGTTTATCAGCTGATCAGGCTAAAGAACGTTTGATTGAAGCTTTGAAAGAAGAAGCCAAAACCGAAGCAATGTCGTATGTGAACGACATTATGGAAGAAGCGAAAATGACTGCTAATAAAGAGGCGAAGAAAATCATTGTTCAAAGCATTCAACGGGTTGCAACTGAAACAGCTATCGAAAATTCGGTAACCGTTTTTCACATTGAATCTGATGAAATAAAAGGTCGTATTATTGGTCGTGAAGGACGTAATATTCGTGCTTTGGAAGCTGCAACCGGTGTTGAAATTATTGTTGATGATACGCCCGAAGCAATAGTACTTTCAGCATTTGATCCGGTTCGTCGTGAAATTGCACGTTTGTCATTGCACCAATTGGTAACCGATGGACGAATTCACCCGGCTCGTATTGAGGAAGTGGTAAACAAAGTGCGCAAACAAGTTGAAGAAGAAATCATCGAGATCGGAAAACGAACTACGATCGACCTTGGAATTCATGGACTACATCCTGAATTAATTCGTATGGTTGGTAAAATGAAATATCGTTCATCTTACGGACAAAATCTGCTGCAACATGCCCGCGAAACAGCCAATCTTTGCGCCACAATGGCATCTGAACTTGGTTTGAATCCTAAAAAAGCAAAACGTGCAGGATTATTACATGATATTGGAAAAGTGCCTGATGACGAACCAGAATTGCCACACGCAATTCTTGGCATGCGTCTTGCTGAGAAATACAAGGAAAAACCGGATATTTGCAATGCAATCGGTGCTCACCACGACGAAGTGGAAATGGAAACGCTTATTGCGCCTATTGTTCAGGTGTGTGATGCTATATCCGGAGCGAGACCAGGTGCAAGACGTGAAATCGTTGAAGCTTATATTAAACGATTGAATGATTTGGAAACATTGGCATTATCTTATCCCGGCGTGTTAAAAACATATGCCATTCAGGCAGGTCGTGAATTACGTGTGATTGTTGGAGCAGATAAAATTGATGATAAAGAAACTGAATTATTATCATTTGATATTGCTAAAAAAATTCAAGATGAAATGACTTATCCGGGTCAAGTAAAAATTACCGTTATCAGAGAGACGAGAGCGGTGAGTTATGCAAAATAGTTTATAGTCGGTAGTTTATAGTATATAGTCGGTAGTGAAAATTTGGTGGTTTTTGACACCCTTTTGACTACTTTCCATTTTTTTCTTACTGTAAACTACATACTGCAAACTACTTACTAAAAAAAGGGGCTGTTTGGTTTTGACAGCAGGTAGAAAGGGTATGTAAGCATGTCGAGCATTGAGAAAACGGCTCGTAAATCTCGGATCTCACAACTATAACTGGCGAAAATAACTACGCTCTTGCTGCTTAATCGAATAGAGTAGAT
>JBBRTR010000153.1:0-6499 GCA_038244215.1 Bacteroidales bacterium | reverse complement strand
GCCCGGAATACATCACGTAATGGCCCGTACCATCAAAGATATTTTTTGCAGGTATAAAACCATGCAAGGATTTCAAGTGAAACGTAAAGCAGGTTGGGATACACACGGACTTCCTGTGGAACTTGGTGTGGAAAAAGCGTTAGGAATAACCAAAGAAGACATCGGTAAAAAGATATCGGTTGATGATTATAATGCAGCTTGTCGTAAAGATGTACTCAAATACACCAAAGAGTGGGAAGATTTAACCACCAAAATGGGGTATTGGGTAGATATGAAAGATCCGTATATTACTTACGACAACCGGTATATTGAAACGCTTTGGTGGCTACTTAAGCAACTGTACAATAAAAACTTACTATACAAAGGATACACGATTCAACCTTATTCTCCGGCTGCTGGAACAGGACTTTCAACTCATGAATTGAACCAACCCGGTTGTTATCGTGATGTGAAAGACACAACTTGTGTGGCGCAGTTCAAAGTGAAAAATGTAAAAAATACTTATTTCTTGGCATGGACGACAACGCCTTGGACATTGCCTTCTAACACTGCTTTGTGCGTTGGTCTGTCAATTGAATACGTTAAAGTAAAAACTCAGAATCCATATACAAAAGAGGAATGCAATCTAATTTTAGCCGAAAGTTTACTTGCTTCGGTTATGGGCAAAAATGAATATGAGATTCTGGATAGGAAAAAAGGTTCGGAATTAGTTGGAATGGAATACGAACAGTTAATACCTTGGGTAAATCCCGGTGAAGGTGCTTTCAAAGTAATATCCGGCGATTTCGTAACCACCGAAGACGGAACCGGAATTGTTCATATCGCACCTACTTTCGGTGCTGATGATGATCGGGTTGCCAAACAAAATAACGTTCCACCGCTGTTGTTGATTGACAAAGATGGAAACCGTCAACCGATGGTGGATAAAACCGGAAAATTCTTTAAAGTTGAAGATTTGAGTGCTGAATTTGTAGCTTCGAATGTCAATACCGATTTATATGCTGAATATGCAGGACGCTATGTGAAAAATGCTTACGATGCAAGTTTGACCGAAGAAGATACAACGCTTGATATTGATCTTTGCGTGATGTTGAAACAACAAGGATTGGCTTTCAAAATAGAAAAACACGTTCACAGTTATCCGCATTGCTGGCGTACCGACAAACCTGTTTTGTATTATCCGTTGGACAGTTGGTTTATCAAAACCACCGCTTGTCGCGAAGAAATGATGGAGTTGAACGATACCATAAACTGGAAACCGCAATCGACCGGAACAGGCCGATTTGGAAAATGGCTCGAAAATCTTCAGGACTGGAATTTAAGTCGCAGTCGTTATTGGGGAACTCCGCTGCCAATCTGGCGCAGTGAAGATGGAACGGAAGAAATTTGTATCGGATCAGTTGAAGAACTTTTCACAGAAATAGAGAAATCAATTTCAGCCGGATTTATGACTGAAAATCCCTATAAAAACTTTAAAGTTGGAGTAAATACTGCTGATAATTATGCAGTTAAAAATATAGATTTACATCGTCCCTATGTCGATGGAATTGTTCTTGTTTCGGAAAGTGGCAAACCAATGAAACGTGAATTGGATTTGATTGATGTTTGGTTCGATTCGGGTGCAATGCCTTACGCTCAGTTACATTATCCATTCGAGAATGCGGAGTTAGTTGAATCAGGGACGTTCTTTCCTGCCGATTTTATTTCGGAAGGAGTTGACCAAACACGCGGTTGGTTCTTCACTTTGCATGCAATCAGCACCATGGTTCGTGGTTCGGTAGCATTTAAAAATGTGATTTCCAACGGACTGGTTTTAGACAAAAACGGCAATAAAATGTCGAAGCGACTTGGAAATGGAGTTGATCCATTTTCGGCTATTGAAAAACATGGTTCCGATCCACTTCGTTGGTACATGATGACGAATGCTTCACCTTGGGACAATCTGAAATTCGATATGGATGGTGTGGAAGAAGTTCGTCGCAAATTTTTCGGGACACTTTACAACACCTATTCATTCTTTTCGCTTTATGCCAATGTGGATAAATTCAGCTATGCAGAAGCCGAAATTTCAATGGAAAAAAGGCCGGAGATTGACCGCTGGATTATTTCGTTGTTGAACACTTTGGTGAAAGATGTAACCGAATATTATGAAACCTATGAACCAACACGTGCCGGACGAGCCATTTCCGATTTTGTGGGAGAAAATCTCAGCAACTGGTACGTTCGTCTGAACCGGAAACGTTATTGGGGAGGTGAGTATGACGAAGATAAAATTTCGGCATATCAAACACTTTATACCTGTCTGGAAACAGTTTCAAAATTAATGGCTCCGATTGCACCTTTCTTTGCCGACCGCTTGTTTCTTGATTTGAATGCCGTCACCGGAAAAGACAAAAATGAATCAGTTCATTTAGCCTATTTTCCGATTTATGATGAAACTTTAATTGATTCAGATTTAGAAGAAC
Source organism: Bacteroidales bacterium (assembly GCA_038244215.1). Taxonomy (GTDB): domain Bacteria; phylum Bacteroidota; class Bacteroidia; order Bacteroidales; family Paludibacteraceae; genus Paludibacter. The sequence continues at coordinate 4,034 of JBBRTR010000153.1, read as the reverse complement.
GGATGCAATTAGCTCAACAAGCTTCATCATTGATTCTGGCTTTGCGCAGAAAAGCCGATAAAAAAGTGCGACAACCACTTTCTAAAGCTATGATAGCTGTTCCAGATTTCAAATCTTTTGAACAGCTTCGTAATGTTGCCGAATTAGTAAAAGCAGAGGTGAATATCAAAGAGATAGAAGTAATATCTGCCGAAGATGATAGAGATAAATTAGTGAAAAAAATTAAACCAAATTTCAAAACCTTAGGTAAAAAATTTGGCAAACAAATGAAGGAAATTGCTGAAGCTTGCTCTCATTTAGGAAATCGGGAAATTCTTGAAATTCAAGTTTCCGGAAAATATCTGCTTAACTTACCAACTGGAGAGGTTGAAATAACTTATGAAGACGTTGAAATCATTACGGAAGATATGCCGGGTTGGTTGGTAGCCAACGAAGGAAAACTCACCGTTGCCCTCGATATTACAATTACCGACGAACTTTTACGCGAAGGAATTGCTCGCGAACTGGTTAACCGGATTCAAAATATCAGGAAATCAAACGGCTTCGAAATCGTTGATAAAATTTTGGTTGAAATTGAAAAGAAAGCTGAAATAAACGATGCAGTTCAGGAGTATTCCGCTTATATCGCGTCACAAACTCTGGCTAATTCCATCAAATTGGTAGATAAATTGGAAGACGCAATTGCTCTTGAATTTGACGATTACAATGTAAATATTTCAATTAAAAAAGTATAAAGACCTTTGCACTAAATTAAGTTCAAAAATAATTGCCAAACTCAAACAAATTAGCTATTTTCGCAGGCAATTTAAAATTGAACAAAACGCAGTGTTTATCAATCTATTTTCTAAAACCGCTTAATTATTACGACAATGACTGAAAAAACAAGATATACGGATGCTGAATTGGATGAATTTCGGACTTTAATCACCGATAAGTTAGAAAAAGCGCAAAAAGAATATGAAGCATTGCGTAATGGAATAACCAATTTGGATGGAAATGATGTAATGGATACATCCCCTACTTTTAAAGTATTGGAAGAAGGCGCAGCCACACTTTCGAAAGAAGAATCAGGCCGTTTGGCACAACGACAAATGAAGTTTATTCAACATTTGCAATCGGCTTTGATTCGCATTGAAAATAAAACTTACGGTATCTGCCGCGAAACCGGCAAACTGATTCCGAAAGAGCGTTTACGCGCCGTTCCACATGCCACTTTGAGCATTGAAGCTAAAAACGATATTAAACGATAATCGAATAAAATAAATAAAATTCGACAACGGAACATTTGTCTGTTGTCGAATTTGTGTTTAAAAAACATTGACCATTTTCCCATTTACCATTTACTTTAAAAAATGGTAAATGGTAAATAACCAAATTGTAAATAATTTTCCATGTCAATAACAAAAAAATCCATTCTGCTCATTTTTCTGGTGTTATTCATCGATCAGGCTGTAAAAATCTACGTGAAGTTGCATTTTTCATTAGGTGAAAGCGTGGATGTTTTCAGTTGGTTCAAAATTTATTTTATCGAAAACAACGGAATGGCATTTGGAATGGAAATTATCGGCAAACTATTTCTGACTCTTTTTCGAATTGTAGCTGTTGTAGCGCTGGCTTTTTACATTCATAAGCTCATAAAAAACAAGGTGAAAATCGGTTATATTCTTACCATTTCGCTTGTGTTGGCTGGTGCTGCAGGAAATATTCTTGATTCAGTTTTTTATGGAATTATGTTTAGTGCCAGCAATTACATGGGTCCTGTTGCCACATTTTTGCCTGATGCAGGTGGATATGCCGGTTTGTTTTATGGTAAAGTGGTGGATATGCTTTACTTTCCGCTGATTAAAAATGCAGCCGGAGATACATTATTTTTCAGTCCTATTTTTAATGTTGCCGATTCTGCAATCAGCATTGCTGTTGGAATAATTATTTTATTCTATCGCAAAGAATTGAACGAAACGCTTGAAACCAAGAAAAAAAATGACGTTGAAGAAGTTCAATAACATATTCATTTTTACGGCACTTGCATTAATAATCCTTCTAATTTCATGCAACAACCGACCAAAAGATGTTCTTAGTCGGGCGAAGATGACGACAGTTCTCTTTGAAATGCATAAACTGGAAGGTTCACTCGATGCCAAAGGAATAAATTCCAGCGAGTTCGATCTCAAAAGTAAATACTTCAATTCAATTCTTGAAAAATACGGAATTACGGAGGCTCAATTTGATTCCTCGGTGGTTTGGTACGCGAAAAATCCCAAAAAATACGAGGATATCTATACCGATGTTTTAGCGCAGTTGACTGATTTGCAGAATGATGTAAAAAAGGGGAAATATCATCCCGTTGATTCAATCGAATTCAGAAAAATCAAACTAAATCTCTGGACCAAGAAAAGTAAATATGTTTTCACAAAAGATTCAGTACGGTCACATCTTGACTTTAAAATTGCCGATAAGGATTTTCTGTATGGCGATGTTTATGTTTTGAAATTCAAGCAATTAATTGCACCCGAAGATTCAAGTAAAAACCAACGAATTGTGTTGCGAATCAATTACTGGAACGGAAAAACAGACAGTGTTTCCAGAAAAGCTTACAACGATAGCCTGACACGAAGATATACTTTCAGATTCCCTGCAACCAAAAAGCTGAAAATCAAATCTATCAGCGGCGAATTGTTGGCAAGTACAAGATACAAAGGGGTTTTTCATGCCACAGTTGACAGTATATCATTACTTCGTGTTTATGATCCGAAATTACAAGATAGTTTGCGTGCAATTGTACAAAAAGCAGATCCAACCAAATATCTTACACCAAAAGAACAACGTCTGGATTCGATTAAAAGAACAAAATTAGATTCTGTCAAAAAAGTACCGAAAAATCAATCCAAAACACATGAAAAATGAACCGGTTTACAAGCCAACTGGTTTTTTGTTCACCTGACCGGATTCTTCGGAGCGCAGTGATTGAACAGGATGATAATCTATTTATTACAAATCTGATTTCTCTTGACGATCAACTGGTTGAAACATCAAACACACTTTTTTTTGATGGAATTCTTTCAGGGGGAATTACGTCATTAAAACAAAATTGTTCAGGTGAAGAATTAAAACAACTTACAGCTGATTTTCACTATATTGATTTACGGAATTTAGTTTCTGAAGTTGAAACTTCCGCGGACAAAAAACCGTTGGTTCTTGATTTTGGCAGTTTGGATATGGTTGAAATGAACAAGTTATTTATTGGAAATATAGATTTTCTTTCTGAATATTCTGTTTTCGAAATCATTGCCGCCTGTGTTTATTATCCGGCAAAAATTCTTAGGAAACAGACCGGAATAGACATAAATTCAGAAACTCCGATTATTCTCTGGCAGAACGTTGATCTTGTAAATAAACTGATTACAAACAAAGCCCGGATGAAAAATCTGAATGAAAATAATTCATTTTAAAAAATAAATAATTTCTGATTGCAAACAAAAAGTCCAATAAGGATGTTGTTATATAAATCAGGAAACCAGCGACTTTAGTAATTTATATTTAACGAAATCAAGTTCTATGTGGCAAATATTTTTAGGCAGTATCGTTTTGGGATTAATTCATCCATTATTTCCAAACCACTGGATTCCGCTGATTGCCATTTCTAAAGTCGAAAAATGGTCGAATCGTGAAACGATTTCGGCCACATTGGTTACAGGATTTTCTCACACGCTCAGCACTATAATCATTGGAATAATTGTGGGTTTTGTCGGTATAAAGCTTACTGAAAGTTACAGTTATATCACGCGGGTTGCTGCACCGATAATTCTAATAGTTATCGGGATAATTTATTTATTTCTTGATTTCAGAAAGTCGCATCATCATCATTTTGAACTGAATGATGAAAAACTGAAAAATAAGAGATCGAAAGTTGCTATAATCACCACTTTATGTATTGGCATGTTTTTGTCGCCCTGTATCGAAATTGAGGCATATTATTTTCAGGCTGCCACCAAAGGTTGGGTTGGAATTCTTATTGTTTCGGTTGTTTATCTGAT
>JBBRTR010000152.1:0-6601 GCA_038244215.1 Bacteroidales bacterium | reverse complement strand
CCTGAATCTGAAACAAAAACCACTGTTGTAGATTTTGAAGATGTAACGTTGAATTCAGACAGCATCTGGAATGGTTCGGATAAATCAGGTATTCTTCAAAATGGAACTTACTATAAAAGCATTTTCAGTGGATCAATACAATTATTGAATAAATTTACTCCAAACGATTGGGGAGGATTATGGAGTGGATTTGCAGTTTCATCTAAAACGGACACTTTAACCACAGGATATTTGAATCAATACAGTGTAATTGCAGGTTCAGGTGCTTTTAACTCAAAGAACTTTGCCATCGCGTATGATACAGCAGAAATTAAGATTGTTTCTGCAACCGAAATTAAAAGTATAATGGTGACTAACTCAACTTATACCTATCTTGAAATGAAAAATGGTGGTTTTGGAAAGAAATTTACTACTGGCGATTGGTTTAAAGTTAAAATCAAGGGTTATCTGGGAACACAAGTAAAAACAATTGAATATTATTTAGCAGACTTTAGAAACGGTAAAAGTTTCATTTCAAAAACGTGGGAAAAGATTGATTTAAGCTCTTTAGGGAATGTTGACAGATTAACATTTACATTTGATTCGAGTGATAAAACAGGAAGTTGGTTAAATACTCCAGCCTATGTTTGTTTAGATAATCTTGAAATGATTCAACCAATATATCCATTAGGATTAAATTAAGTATGAAAATTCGCTTTTATCTGCCATAATATTTGCATTTCATACGTTAAACCGGATCAGTAATGGTTCGGTTTTTTCATATTTGAAAATATTTTTCATGAATAGGTTTCTGAAAATGAATGGGGTAGAAGTAAACATGAAAAAATTTAGTTGCCATTCATTGCAGATTAGTGAAAAAGCAGTACTTTTGTGCCGGGTAAGTCCTGCACGACCAGCTCCCTTTGAACTCCCCCAGGGCTTGACCGCAGCAAGGGTAGAAGGTTGTAGCGGTGCGATGCAGGGGGCTTACCCACTTGCCTCTTTAGCTCAGTTGGCCAGAGCACGTGATTTGTAATCTCGGGGTCGTTGGTTCGAATCCGACAAGAGGCTCAAAAAACGATAAAAAGCCGTTTCCATTCAGTTGGGAACGGTTTTTTTAATGTGTAGAAATGTTTTGTCCTGTTATTTATATAAAAAACAGAAAAATTAAAACATTGTATAAAGAAAAAAATCTATCTTTGAACTGAATTTAGCAAACCAAATTATAAACAACTTTTAAAAAATACACATTATGAAAGCACAAGAAGACGATTTATTGGTATACGACGAAGATGAAGCCGTAAAATTCATTCTTGATTTTATTCCGGTGGAAGTTAAGGAACGCATCGATGAAGATAAGGTAGAATACGTTTTGGATGTTGTTTACGATTATTACGACGAAAACGGGTTGATAGATGAAGATTCGACAGAGGAAGCCAGTATTGATGAGGAAGAAATGTTTAAATACATTCTCAAAAGTTCTAAAAAGGACAAAATGGGTCTGAGTGAAGAAGATATCCAACTTATTTTGGACGGTGAATTTGAATACGGGAAATCGTTGGGAATTTATCGGGAAGATGAAGAAAACTAATAATCAAAGGGTTTACAATTAATTTACTGTAGTTCTATTTATAAAAAACACCAGGGCAAATCGACTTTATCTTGGTGTTTTTGTTTGATATTAATTGGAGAACTACAAAAGTTACTGTCTCATCTTGTATTTTTCAATTTAAGTAATTCCTAAATATAATCATTTTCCGATGTTTAATATTCTATACGCGTTTATTTGGCTTATTACTTGGCTGCCTCTTAGGGTATTATATCTTTTTTCTGATATTTTCTATCTGATTATTTATTATTTGGTCGGTTACAGGAAAAAGGTTGTTCGTTTAAATCTGGAAAATTCCTTTCCCCAAAAGACTGAAAAAGAAATACTTGGGATTGAGCGACGTTTCTATCGTTACTTTTGTGATTTATTCGTGGAAACTTTGTACGAGATGCACATGAGTAAAAAAGAAATACTCCGACGTTTTGATTTGGGAAATATTGAACCTATTCTGGAGCAATACAAAAAAGGAAAAAGCGTAATGCTGATGACAGCTCATTATGGAAACTGGGAATGGGCTTCAGCTCTCTCTTTGATATTGCCAATTGAAAGTCCACTTCACAGTATCTACAAACGATTGAAAAGTAAAAACTTTGATAAATTAATGTTTGAATTGCGTTCCAAATTCACCGGTAAAAATATTGAAAAGAAAGATCTTTTACGGGCCATGGTAGGTATGAAAAACGAAAATAAAGTAGCCATGTTTGGAATGATATCAGATCAAACTCCAACCGGTAACAGTATTCATTACTGGACTCAGTTTTTAAATCAGGATACACCGGTGTTGTTGGGTACCGAACAATTAGCTAAGAAGTTTGATTATCCTGTTTTTTATTTACATATTAACAGGATAAAAAGAGGTTATTATAAATGCAAGTATCACACGATATCTTTAGAACCGAAGCAAACAGCCGAATTTGAAATAACCGAAGCTTATATGAGAGTATTGGAAAAGGAAATTGAGGCAGCTCCGGAATATTGGCTATGGACACATCGTCGCTGGAAGAATAAAAGAAATAATTCATAAAATTATATTTTCTAAATTCAATATTTAAAATATTGAGAAAAACTCTTTATTATTCAAAATCAAAGCAATGTCTACCGCAATTGTCATATTAAATTGGAATGGAGAAAAATACCTCGAACGTTTTCTTCCAATTCTTATTGAGAATACTTCAGGTGAAGAATTCGAAATCATAATTGCAGATAATGCATCTACCGATAGTTCATTAGAACTACTCAAAAATAAATTCTCCGGATTAATAACTATTGTTCTGGATAAAAATTACGGATTTGCAGAAGGTTACAATAAGGCGTTGGCTCAGGTGAAAGCAGATTATTATGTTTTATTGAATTCTGATGTAGAGGTGACTCCAGACTGGATAAAGCCCTTGGTAGAATACATGAATGCAAATTCAAATGTTGCTGCCTGTCAGCCGAAAATAAGAGCATTTTATAATCGTTCCTACTTCGAGCATGCCGGTGCTTCAGGAGGGTTTATTGATTGTTTTGGCTTTCCATTTTGTCGTGGACGTGTACTTGGTACTGCTGAAGAAGACAAAGGACAATACGACGAAATTATAGATATTTTCTGGGCGACCGGAGCCTGCTTAATGATTCGTGCTGATATTTATTGGAAAGTAGGAGGGTTGGATGCTGAATTTTTCGCACACATGGAAGAAATTGATATGTGCTGGCGTCTGAAAAGTCGGGGATACCGGATTGTTTGTATTCCTCAAAGTGTTGTTTATCACATGGGTGGTGGAACACTGAATATGGAACATCCGCATAAAACCTATCTGAATTTCAGAAATAACCTGTTGATGCTTTATAAGAACCTTCCCAACAAATTACTCAAAAAAACCTTTTTCTGGCGGTTTGTGTTTGATTATGCTGCTGCCTTTCAATTATTTATTACCGGAAAGAGAGAAAACGCAATGAGTGTTTTCAAAGCACGTTCCGACTTTAAGCGTATGAAACCTGATTTCGATGAAAAACGAAAGGAAAATATTCTATATGCTACTTCAGAAAATCAGAAAGACATACTTCAAAAAAGCATCGTGTTGAATTATTATTTGAGAGGAAAGAAAACGTATGACAAGTTAGTTGATTAGTTAACTGTTTGATTGGTTTTGGTTAATTGGTTCATTAGTTAACTAGTTCATTGGTTCATTGAGTTTTGATAGCATATTTTGGTTTAGAATTCCATTAAACTTAACCTTTCAAACCTTTCAAACTTTCAAACTTTCAAACCTTTCAAACTTTCAACCTTTCAAACTTCTAAAATGATCAACCTTTACTTCTTCACCCATTTCATTTCCCATTTCGGATAGTCCTTAATTACTTCCTTAGGCGAATTGACATACCAACCATAGCCGGAGCGTCTTTCACGCGATACTTCATCTAGCGAATAAACGATTTTACTGTCACGGTCACAAAATATAGGTCGGTGCGTTTTCAATTCGTAGTAACGAGCCCAGATATCAGGAGCAGTTGAGTCGGTAATTGCAATACGATCAGTATCAGAAATCCGGTATGCAGTAATAACCCGTGGTGCATTTACAGTTTCGTAACGTGTATTCTTGATGACTGACGCACGAAACCAGTTGACAGCATTTTGAATAGATAAGATTAATTTTTTACTAGGATGATCGATGCTCATTAAAAACAAAACCATTTCAGCGCTTTCCTTATTGCAAATGCTGGGTGGTTCAAACTTACGCGCCCAAGCCGGTTGAAGGGTAACTTCATCGTATTGTTGACACCAGGCAGTTGGTACTCCGTCGTCGATAATCTGAGTTTTCATGATGCAATCGAGCCCTTTTTCATACGATGCTTTGAGTCTTGAGCGAAGCGGTTCTGCAATAAAATCATATTGCGTTTGACCATCAAAAATGTCTTTCAACAATTGCATAACGCCTACCATAGCACCATCATTATACGTGATGTGTGAACTGTAATTGTTTTTTTCAATTGGATAATACTGCGGCCAACCACCGTTTTTATATTGAGAAGTCAGAATAAAATCCAATCCTTTTTCAACGCCTTTCCTGTACTTTTCTTCCTTTGTGGCTTTGTATGCCACAGCTAAAGCAGCTATATGAGTGTAAGTAGTTCCGTTATCGAAGGTGGTATTTGTTTCAGGTTTCGAAGCCAAAACACTGTCTCTTTGTGCTTTGCTTAAGATTGCGAACATATCGTAATTCTTAGGCCAGCCGCCGTTATTTTTTTGAAACAACAGTATATTATCTCCGATTTTATTTATCTCGGTCGACTTATATTGTGGCTTTCCGGGTAAGGGATTGATTACATTATGTTTATCAAAAATATCATACCAATGGTGAGTTCCATCAGCAAAAGGTTCTTTGTCAATCTGGGTGTAAACTGGATGTGCATAAATCATTAGCGGCAAAGCTATTAGAAAGGCAGTTATTGCCTTTCTTAAACTGTATTTCATAAAATCCGATTGTATTAGTTTTTAATCTTATTTTGCCGCATAATTTATGCCAAATTCATTTTACTGATATTGGATATAAATAGGCATTGGTTTTAGTTTCAACAAATCAGCAGGAGTCAACATGACATGCGGTTCTTTTTTCAGATCGTTTTTATAGAACAATTTGAATCCGGTAAATTGTACGGGCTCTTTGTAGATATATAATTTATACGTACTTCGTTTCAGTATTGGTTCGCCCCAGCCGTCCATATTCATTACAACCTGTACTTCAGGATGCAATTTGATATTCTTATAATTCCGAACCATTCCCTGGGTGAAGCGGTGTACAACCAGAATTTTTGGTGGTAAATTATTGTCTCTTACAAGTTTGGCGAGGTATCCAGTACAGAAATTGATATCAGTAGCATCCATTGTTCCAATTTTTTTACCCGGATGACTACCGTCTTTCATCGAAAACTCCGGATCAATACCCAGATTGACATTAGGCATTTTCAGATACTTTTCAAGCATCGGAACTTCTTTGCTTACATCACTCAAAGCAACCTGAATATCAAGAAAAACAATAGCATGTCCCATTTTGGCGATGGCAATTGCTGAATCTATCTGAACAGCCGGCATGCGTGTCCGGAAATTTCCATCTTTTCCTGCTGTACCCGATGCAACAACTGCAATATAATGAATGGCCGGTTGAACAGGTGTAGATGGATCGGCTTTTTCCCACGCTTTTACTTCAGCATTTAAGCGTTTCCATACTTCCTTGGGTGGATATTCTCCCAAAATCCCCATTTTTTTCGAATATAGGTTTCCGTAATATGCCACAATTCGTTTGAAAGGTAAAATAGCTCCTTTAATCGGGTAGATATGTTTTTTAGCTGGCCAATAACCCATGGTATCACCGTTGGCCAATGCTTTCATTTTTTTTAGATAGGCAACGGTATCAACCGGTAATAATTCTTTTTGCTCATTTATTTCTGTTTTTTCAGAACTTTCCGAAGAAGTGCTTTTTGTAGAAGAACTTTTGGAAGAAGGGCTTTTCGAACAGCCAATCAAAATTAAGAGCATAACTGCTATTGGAACGATTAGTTTTTTCATAAAGGAATGGAATTTTTTATTAATTGGTTTTATGGATTTACAAATTTGGTTTTTTAAAGATTTGCCAGAGTTTTTATCTGAATATTAATTCAGAATAAGTTTATTACTATCAACTACTTACTGCCGACTGCTTATTTCTTACTGCTTGTGGTTGTCGCCTTAAAATTACCGCGCATAGATTTAAGAAGTTTCTGCGGAGTGATAGTCGGAACAATAATTCTACGAACAGTTTGTAACGGATAATCTGCATCACGCTTTGAGAAAAGTGTAAAAGAGATTTTGAAGTATTTGCTAAGTTCAGCGGCACCTTTATGGTCGTACACGCCGTTTGGATATGCCCAGTATTCAACAGGCATACCTACAATAGATTCGAGTTTCTTTTTTGGTTCAGCTACTTCCTTTAGCCAGTCGGCAGCCTCTTTGTATTTAATTACCATAGTATGATCCCAACTATGCAAACCTATAGT
>JBBRTR010000151.1:0-6607 GCA_038244215.1 Bacteroidales bacterium | reverse complement strand
CAATTAATTTTGCACGTTTCTCAGCGAATTTAGCAACCAGTTTGGCTCTTTTCACCTCGCGGGCTTTCATTGATTCTTTTGCCATTTTGTATGTCTAAATTAGTTTTTCTTGAATGGTAATCCAAATTCCTTCAACAATGCGTAACCTTCTTCATCAGTTGCAGCTGTTGTTACAAATGTAATGTTCATTCCCAACATTCTGGAAATGCCATCAATGTTGATTTCAGGGAAAATAATTTGCTCGGTAATACCAAGTGTATAGTTTCCACGTCCATCTAATTTGTTTTCGACACCCTTGAAGTCACGTACACGTGGTAACGCTACACGTACCAATCGTTCCATGAATTCGTACATACGTTCGCCACGCAATGTAACACGTACACCGATAGGCATTTTTTTACGTAATTTGAAGTTCGAAATATCTTTCTTGGAAATGGTGGCAACTGCTTTTTGACCAGTAATAGTGGTCATTTCGTTGATAGCCACTTCGATAATTTTTTTATCGGCAACGGCTATTCCCAATCCCTGATTAAGAACAATTTTTTCGAGTTTTGGAGCCTGCATAAGCGAGGTGTAACCAAACTCTTTCATTAAGATCGGAACGATACGTTCTCTATAATCTTGTTTTAAACTTGCTGTATTCATTCTTAAATCTCTCCTCCCGATTTTTTAGAAATGCGCACTAATTTACCTTCTGCATTCAATTTTCGTCCAACACGAACTGGTTTTCCACCTACTGCCGGATTTAAATTTGAAATATGAATAGCTGCTTCTTTCTTGATTATACCACCTTGAGGGCTTTTTGCGTTAGGCTTGGTGCTCTTTGAGACCAAATTAACACCTTCTACTATAGCGCGTTGTTCTTTCACAAGAATTTCCAACACACGACCGGTTTTGCCTTTGTCAACCCCGGTATTTACGTAAACGGTATCGCCTTTTTTTATGTGTAATTTACTCATCACTGTTATATTTTTCGAAGATTAAAGCACTTCAGGTGCAAGTGATATGATTTTCATATTTGTAACACGCAATTCACGAGCTACCGGGCCGAAGATACGGCTTCCACGGATTTCACCAGCATTGTTTAACAATACACAGGCGTTATCATCAAAACGAATATACGATCCGTCGGCTCGACGAACTTCTTTTTTCGTACGAACAATAACAGCTTTTGAAACGATACCTTTTTTGATCTCGCTCGAAGGTATTACGCTTTTCACGGCAACAACGATAATATCGCCTAATGTAGCGTAACGTTTGCTGGTTCCTCCTAATACACGGATACACAGGCAAGTTTTAGCTCCACTGTTATCTGCTACTATGAGTCTTGATTCTTGTTGTATCATAATTACTTAACTCTTTCGATAATTTCGGTTAATCTCCATCTTTTTAATTTACTCAGCGGACGGGTTTCCATAATGCGTACAGTGTCACCAATGTTGCATTCGTTCTTTTCGTCATGAACATGGTATTTCTTCGTTTTATTCACGAATTTACCATAAATAGGGTGTTTTTCTTTCCATTTTACTGCAATGGTAATGGTTTTATCCATTTTGTTGCTAAAAACGACACCCGTTCTTTCTTTTCTTAAATTTCTTGTTTCCATCAGGGTCTGAATTTTATTGTTTATTTTCTCGCTGACGTAACTCGGTAGCAAAGCGTGCGATAGTTCTACGAACCTCTTTGATTTGCAACGGATTATCAAGTGGAGAAATGGAGTGATTCAGTTTTAAACGAACCAAATGCTCTTTTTCTGCATCCATACGTTCCTGAATCTCTTTATTGTTTAATTCTTTAATTTCTCTTGTTTTCATTTTCCTTACACGTTTACAGAGGTGAAATCATAATCTCGTCTTACTACAAATTTCGTAGTTACGGGTAGTTTTTGAGCAGCAAGGCGTAATGCTTCTTTTGCAATATCATAAGAAACACCTTCTACTTCGAATAACATACGACCCGGAGTAACAGGAGCCACGAAACCTTCGGGAGCACCTTTTCCTTTACCCATACGTACTTCAGCCGGCTTTTTGGTGATAGGTTTATCCGGGAATACACGTATCCAGATCTGACCTTGTCTTTGCATATAGCGGGTAACAGCAATACGGGCGGCTTCAATTTGACGACCAGTTAACCATTTAGATTCTAGTGATTTTATTCCAAAAGATCCGAACGCCAACTGATTACCTCTTTGGGCATTTCCTTTCATGCGCCCCTTCTGCTGTCTCCTGAACTTTGTTTTTTTAGGTTGTAACATAATATTTCCTTAAATCAAATTCATTAATAACAGTTATTTATTTCTCTTTTTAAAACCACCTTTACCTCCACGGTCGTTACGATCATTACGATCTTTGCGATCGCCACGATCACTGTAACCACGGTCACCGCCACGAGACGATTCTTTGGTTGCTGTGAAGTTAGGAGCCAAGTCTACTTTACCGTATTTTTCGCCACGGCAAATCCATACTTTGATACCGATAATACCTACTTTGGTCATAGCCTCAGCGTGAGCATAATCAATATCTGCTCTGAAGGTATGCAGAGGAGTTCTTCCTTCTTTATACATCTCCGAACGTGCCATTTCAGCACCATTCAAACGACCAGAACATTGTATTTTGATTCCTTCAGCTCCCATACGCATGGTAGAGGCAATTGCCATCTTGGTTGCGCGACGGTAAGCAATTTTTCCTTCAACCTGACGTGCCACGTTGTTTGCAACAATTACGGCATCCAGTTCCGGACGTTTAATTTCGAAGATATTGATTTGCACTTCTTTATCAGTGATTTTCTTCAATTCTTCTTTCAGTTTATCAACTTCCTGTCCACCTTTACCGATAATAATACCCGGACGAGCTGTACAAACGGTGATTGTAACAAGTTTCAAAGTACGTTCGATAACAATTCGTGATATGCTCGCTTTTGCCAAACGTACATTGAGATATTTTCTGATTTTGTAGTCTTCAAGTATGGTTTCACCATAATTGTTTCCGCCATACCAGTTTGAATCCCATCCACGAATGATTCCTAAACGGTTACTTATTGGATTAATTTTTTGTCCCATCGAGCAATTAATTTTGGTTATCGTTAGTATTCTTTGTGTCGACAAATAGTGTAACGTGGTTCGAGCGTTTACGAATGCGGTATCCACGTCCCTGAGGAGCGGTACGCAGACGTTTCAGCATAGTAGCTGAATCGACTGAAATTCCACTTACATATAAGTTTGCATTATCTGCTTTTTGCTCGTTTTTGGTTTCCCAGTTAGCAATAGCTGATTTCAGCAATTTTTCTAATCTTCCTGAAGCTTCTTTCGACGAAAACTTCAGAACACTCAAAGCTTTATTCACTTCCATGCCACGGATCATATCCGCCACAAGACGCATTTTGCGTGGTGAGGTAGGAACTCCGTTAAGCTTGGCAAAGTAAAGATTCTTATTCTCTTCTTTTCTTGCTTCGGCTGATATTTTTTTTCTTGCACCCATTTTCTTGAAATGTTTATTTTTTCTGATTTAAAATTTCAATGGATTATTTCTTTTTACCACCGTGACCGCGGAAGTTACGAGTTGGAGAAAATTCGCCTAACTTGTGACCTACCATATTTTCGGTTACATATACGGGGATAAACTTGTTACCATTGTGAACTGCAATTGTGTGACCTACAAAATCAGGTGATATCATCGAAGCGCGAGCCCATGTTTTGATGACGGTTTTTTTACCGGCTTCATTCATGGCTAAAACTTTACTCTCAAGCTTCAGATAGATGTATGGTCCTTTTTTTAATGAACGGCTCATATTATTTACTTAGTTTTTCGATTATTTTTTCTTTCTTTCAATAATATATTGACTTGACTGTTTTTTCGGAGCACGTGTTTTGTACCCTTTAGCTAACAAGCCTTTGCGAGAACGTGGGTGTCCACCTGAAGCGCGGCCTTCTCCACCACCCATGGGGTGATCAACCGGGTTCATAGCTACACCACGAACGCGTGGACGACGTCCAAGCCAACGTGAGCGACCTGCTTTTCCTGATCTTTCCAATGCGTGATCAGAGTTTCCTACACTACCAATAGTTGCTTTACAAGTACCTAAAACCTTACGTACTTCGCCCGAAGGTAATTTGATAATAGCATATTTGTCTTCGCGAGAAGTCAACTGTGCAAATGCACCGGCTGAACGTACCATAGCGGCACCTTGTCCCGGGCGCAATTCGATGCTGTGAATGATAGTTCCCAGCGGAATGTTTTGCAACGGTAATGTATTACCAACTTCGGGAGCAGCTTCAGCTCCTGAAACAACTGTCTGACCAACTTGCAATCCGTTTGGTGCAAGAATGTATGTTTTTTCCCCATCAGCATAATAAAGCAATGCAATACGTGCCGAACGATTCGGATCGTATTCAATTGATTTTACTGTTGCAGGAACACCGTCTTTGTTGCGTTTAAAGTCAATTACTCTATATTTCTTCTTGTGTCCGCCACCTAGGTAGCGCATGGTCATTTTACCATCATGGTTACGACCTCCGGATTTTCCGTTACTTCCTTCAACAAGAGATTTCTCTGGAACACTCGCAGTAATTGTGTCGAATGTACCAATAACCTTGTGTCTTTGCCCCGGTGTTGTGGGTCTTAGTTTACGTACAGCCATTGTTTTAGTTTATAGTTGGCAGTTTATAGTTTGTAGTCAGCAGTTAGTAGTTTGTAGTTGGCAATTTCATAATCTTACTGCCTTCTGCTTACTGTTTACTGCTTACTGCTTACTGCTTACTGCTTACTGTTTTATATGTTGCTATAAAAATCAATTTTATCTCCTTCTTTCACTGTAACAATCGCTTTTTTATAAGCAGGAGCACTTCCTTTTACTACGCCACCTTTTGTAAAACGACTTTTCAATTTTGGTGCTACAACCATTGTATTAACGTCATTTACAGTTACATCATACATAGCTTCAATAGCCTGTTTGATTTCAATCTTGTTAGCATCTTTTTGAACTCTAAAGCCATAGCGGTTCAGTTTGTCGCCCAGCTGAGTCATCTTTTCTGTAACGATTGGTTTTATGATAATTCCCATTTTCTGTCTCCTTATGCTTTAAAAATTAGTTCTACTGCTGCAACTGCATCTTCAGTTAACACAAGTGATTTGGCATTAAGAACTGTATAAGTACTTAATTCCGAAACTGTTACGACTTTCGCCATAGGCAAATTACGAGCCGACAAATATACGTTATTATTTGCATTTGCTAAAACAATTAACGGTTTTTTGTTATCAACTTGTAAACTTTTTGTCATTGCAACGAAATCTTTCGTTTTTGGGGCTTCAAAATTGAAGTTCTCAACAACTGTAATCATATTTTCCAATGCCTTATAAGACAAAGCCGATTTACGTGCGAGGACTTTCACTTTTTTGTTCAGTTTGAAATGATAATCACGTGGGTGCGGTCCAAACATACGACCACCACCAACACGAACACCAGATTTGATATCGCCCGGACGAGCGCCGCCGCCGCCTTTTTGTTTCCCTAATTTGCGGGTACTACCTGACAATTGACTTCTGCCCTTTGACGAGTGTGTTCCCTGACGTTGGTTGGCCAAATATTGTTTCACATCTAAATAAATAGCATGGTCATTTGGCTCAATACCGAAGATTGCATCGTTCAACGATACTTTTCTTCCTGTGTCTTCTCCTTTAATATTTACTATATTCAGTTCCATGGTTATTTATTAATGATTACGATTGAACCTTTAGCACCCGGAACCGAACCTTTGATCAAAACCAAATTATGTTCTGGAATAACTTTTAATATCTGCAAGTTTTGCATGGTAACCTTATCACCACCCATACGACCACCCATTCGCATACCTTTAAATACACGTGATGGATACGATGAAGCTCCCAAAGAACCCGGTGCACGTAGACGGTTATGCTGACCGTGAGTAGCTTGTCCTACCCCGGCAAAGCCGTGACGTTTTACAACGCCTTGCCATCCTTTACCTTTTGAAGTTCCGACTACGTCGACAAACGCATCTGCTTCAAACATTTCACAGGTGATTGTATCACCTAATTTGAATTCACTTTCAAATTCTTTGAACTCAACCAAGTGTCTCTGAGGTGCTACTCCCGCGGCTTTAAAAATTCCGGCTTCAGCTTTGTTGGTGTGTTTTTCAGTTTTAACCTGAAACCCAACTTGAATAGCTTTATAACCGTCTTTTTCGACCGTTTTGATTTGAGTAACAACACAAGGACCTGCTTCGATAACAGTGCATGGTACATTTTTACCATCGGCACTGAAAACGGATGTCATTCCGATTTTTTTTCCTAATAATCCTGGCATTTCAATTGTTGTTTAACCCCTAACCCCTAAAGGGGGATCGGTTTGATTTAATAAATAATATATTGTTTCCCATAAACCCCCTTTAGGGGACAGGGGGTCACACTTTGATTTCTACTTCTACTCCACTTGGCAATTCAAGCTTCATTAATGCATCAACAGTTTTGCTTGTTGAGCTGTAAATATCAATCAGACGTTTGTAAGAACAAAGTTCGAATTGTTCGCGTGATTTTTTATTTACGAAAGTGGAACTGTTTACAGTAAAGATACGTTTGTGAGTTGGTAATGGAAT
>JBBRTR010000150.1:0-6665 GCA_038244215.1 Bacteroidales bacterium | reverse complement strand
TTACCGATATTCTGAAAGAAATTGGACAGGAATATCGTGCTGATTTACGTTTGGAACGAATGTTGACCACTCCAAATCATTACGCTTATATCAAAATCTCTGAAGGTTGTAACCGGACTTGCTCCTATTGCGCTATTCCGATTATTACGGGAAAACATCGTTCACGTTCGATGGAAGATATTGAGAATGAGGTGAGAGGATTAGTGAAAAATGGCGTAAAGGAATTTCAATTAATAGCTCAGGACTTGTCTTACTATGGATTGGATCGGTATAAAACCATGAAATTAGCAGAATTGACCGAACGACTTTCGGATATTCAGGGCGTTGAATGGTTGCGTTTGCATTATGCTTATCCGGCTCAATTTCCGTACGATTTATTGAAAGTAATGCGCGAACGTGAAAATGTTTGTAATTATTTGGACATTGCATTGCAACATATAAGCGACAATATGCTGAAGCAAATGCATCGTAATATTACCAAAGTTCAAACCTATGAACTGATTGACCGGATTCGAACAGAAGTGCCTGAGATTCATTTGAGAACTACTTTGTTACTTGGTCATCCCGGTGAAACGGAAGACGATGTGGAGGAATTGAAAGAATTTATTCAAAAAGTTAGGTTTGAACGATTAGGAGCATTTGCATTTTCGAACGAAGAAGGTACTTTTGCATACAAAACATATCAGGATGATATACCGCAAGAGATAAAACAGAGTCGTGTTGATGAAATTATGTCAATTCAACAGGGAATTTCGGCTGAAATTAATCAGACAAAAATTGGAAAAACTTTTAAGGTGATAATTGACAGGATGGAAGATGAATATTTTGTTGGAAGAACTGAGTTTGATTCACCCGAAGTTGATCCCGAAGTTCTAATTCCTAATACAATTAAAGGAATAAAAATCGGGGAATTTTATCAAGCAAAAATTGTAGATGCAAACGATTTTGATTTAATTGCAGCCCCCTAAATCCCCCGAAGGGGGACTTTTTGCAAGTTTTTATATTAATACTAACCTCTATATTTAGTCTTTAAAGTCCCCCTTCGGGGGATTTAGGGGGCTTTAATTTATTATGAATCACAAAGAATTAATTGCCGCAATGGCTACGAAAATGAATGCACCAAAATCCATGGTTGCAGATTTATTGGACACAACCATTCAGACATGTATCGAACAATTGGTTGATGAAAAAACAATTGGATTTCAGAGTTTTGGAAACTTTGAAGTACGGAAAAAGGTCGAACGCCTTTCGGTACATCCGGCAACTCAAATCCGCACATTGATTCCACCCAAACTTGTAGTGAATTTTAAACAAAGTAATATTCTAAAAGATAAACTCAAAGATTTACCGCATCATGAATAAGGAAAAGATTTCAACTCAGGAAATTATTGATCTCGTTGCTGCAAAAGCTTCGATTAGTAAGCGTGCTGCAGAAGAATTTCTGAAAGTCATGATTAGTACGATTGAAGATACTTTGTTGACAGGTGAAAGTGTGAAAATAAAAAACTTCGGAACTTTTAAACTTCAATGGAATGAACCCCGGAAAAGTGTAGATGTAAATACTAGTGAAGAAATACTGATTTCGGGCTATTATAAAGTAAATTTCACACCGGATGCGACCTTAAAAGGTCTTATAAATGAACCTTTTGCTCATCTGGAATCAATTCAGTTGGATGAGAATAGTGAAGAGAAGGAAATTATTAAGCAAAGCGAAGGTATAGATCCACTCCGGATTTTTACTGAACAGGCAACAGAAATTAAAAATCTGATATCAGAAATTCAGGCATTGTCACCTTCAAATACGCTAAATGAAGAAAGCGAATCGGACGAAGTTGAAGATGAAATAGAAGAAGATGATGATGAGCTCGATTTAATGCATGTCATTCATGAAGAGTTTATTAATGATATTGATGAAACGGAAGTTGACGAAATTCATGTCGTTGATTTTGTAGAACATGAAAACGAAGTTGAAGAATTAAAGACTGAGGTTGTAGTTGATGCTCCAGAAGCATTTATTAAACAGGATGAAATTAAAACTGAAGAATTAAAACAAGAAGAAATAACAGATTCAGAAATATTCACGTCGCCATTCTCGGATAAAATCAGACCATTGAACAGAAGAAAAAGTAAAATCTCGATTTTGGTTCTACTCGTATTGTTGGTTGGAAGTGGTTATGGATTGTATTATTTTTATCTACCGGCTACAAATCTTATGGATAATTCCTATCAGAAATCAAAGTTATATGTGAATGATTTGAAGGAAAAAATATCAATAACGGATATGGTGAATTCGATTTCAAACCGGATAAATCCAGAGAAAAAGCTAGCTGTCGAACCCTTAACTGTTATTGTTCCAAAAGATACCACAGATGTCGATTCAATTGAGTCTATACAACCGGTTGACAGCTTGCAAATGTTGTTTGATAATCCAAGAGTATATACAGAATTTATTGCTTCCGAAATGATAAAACAGGGTAGTCGTCTGACTTTGATGGCACGACGATATTATGGTTCGAAGGATTTTTGGGTTTATATTTATGAGGCCAACAAGGTTCAAATCCCGAATCCGGATCAGATTTCAAGAGGAACTTTGATTCGAATCCCAAAACTTGATCCGAGACTGATTGATGTTACAAATCCAAGATGTCTGAATAAAGCAAAAGAATTACACGATATTTACGTGAAATAATAATACTCGCCATGCTCGGCGCACAAACAAGCCGGCTGAATCTCCAAACGGAAATTCAGCCGGTTTTTCATTAGCACATTAGCATTTATCAAATTATCACATTAGGCTTTCAATTTTGCAAAATACATCGCAAACGAACGATACAAAAAGTGTGTCCATTTACCGAACGGAACAATGATTAACGCCCATTGAACCAAAATGGTGAAGTGCAAAATGTACAACCATTTGTTCATTTCCAGTATGTCCAAATCTATAAACAAACGAACCATGAAGGCTGTTAAGCCCATCATAAACAACCAGATTACAAAGAACCAATCGGAAGGTTGGGATTGTTGATTCATTGCTTTTTTCTTCTTCATGCGGCTGTTTACAAAATCTACAGTCACCACAAACACGATGGCACTCACCACATAACCGAAAATAATCACAAACAGGTATTGTGATGAGAACCAGTCCATAAACACGGTGGTAAACAACAAGGACAAGTAACCAAGTACCAGAATGAAATGTTCGAACCAGCGGAATCGGTTATCCTCGCAGTCCAGTGCCCGTTTCTGAACGAACATGGTAACGAAAAACTCACCGATACTCGTAAGATATTTCTTGAACGGAACGTTTACTTTCGGCTTCAGAATAGTCATATACCACATGCGGGCAATGTTAGGAACGAAAATTACTAACATAATGCTTGCTATGGCAATGGCTTCGAACAAATGTCCCACATGCATCATGTGTTCCAAATCGAAATCGGCTGAGAATGCAAAAACCAATACGCCAACAAAAGTCAGAACAAATGCAAGAATACTTGCCGTCAATGATTTGTACATCAAACCTGACAAGCCTGTCCAATCGTACTGTGCCGTCAACCAGCGACGAAGCGACATCATCAATTCACCCGGTTTAGCTTCTTGCGGACAATAGGTCGAGCATTCGCCGCAGTAATAACATTCCCAAGGCTTCAGTGAAGATTTGATTTCTTCTTCCAAACCGAGTGCGCTTAGTCGAACCATTTCACGTGGAAACGAATCTTCTTCGGTGGATAATGAACATACTGCCGTACAGTTTCCGCAGTTGTAACAAGCGTTGAAATTTACCGCGCCATATTTAGTTAGCTCTTTTGCAAAAGCTGGATTTATCTTAGCCATTAGATTATCTTTTTGAACCACATAGACACATAGTCATCATAGAAAAATATTATTATGACCTATGTGTCTATGTGGTTAATTTATTTACTTGTTCAATTTATAAGTGTAATACTCGTCCATATCATCAATATCTCCGGTCTTTACAAAACCATACTTCACCAGTGTCAGTAAATAATAGACCACTTCATCTGTCGGCATTTGAAGTTTTTCTGTCAGTTGTTTAATCGTCAGATCTCCTTCTGTCAAAGCTTCCATGATGGATCTTTTAATCTTATTGAACTCTTTCAGATTCTCTTTTGCCTGCTCAGGAATTCCTCCCAACTTTTCGCGTAGGTATTTAGCTGTTTTTCCTTTTTCTACTTCCATTCTTCAATAATTATGAATTTTTAATTATGAATTATCAATTATACTAAAGCATCAATCATACTCATTATTTCCGCACTCGAACAAGCTATCAGATTGATCGCATCCGGCTCACAAACAGGAGCACACATACCACAACCTTTGCAAACGATGTTGTTGATTTCGGCTATTATTTTACCGTCTTTTTCGGTTTTCAGTACAGCGTCGAACGGACAAGCTTCTTCACAAGCTCCGCACCACGTACATTTTTCAGCATCAATAGTCGCAACCAACGGATCAGTTTCCAATTCACCTTTACTCAAAATAGAATAGGACTTTGTTGAAGCTGACAGCGCAGAATTTACCGATTCGGCAATATTCTTTGGTCCCTGACACGCTCCGGCAATGGTAATGCCATCAATTACAGTTTCCACAGGGCGCAGTTTCATGTGCACTTCGTTGAAAAACTTATCGCGGCCTTTTGGAATTTTGAACAATGAACCAATCGTACTGTTATCTGAGCGAGGCACCATACCTGTAACTAAAACTACCAAATCGGCTTCAACTTCCAATTCCTTGCCATTAGTCAGAATATCATTAATTTTCACAATGGTTTTCTTTCCTTCTGTTATAACCGTTGGAAGTCCGTCTTCGTAGGATTGCAAATAAATATCGCCCGATCGTAATGAATCGGCATATAAAATCTCTTGCTTACCATACGTTCTTAACCCACGATTGAAATGATAATTATTAATGTCTCCGAATTTACCTTTAGCGGTTAAAGCTGCATGAATAGTTGATGTGCAGCAGTTTCGGGAGCAGTAGGTATTTTCACCATCCGTCTGCCGACTTCCCACGCAATAAATGTAGGCAATATTCTTAATTTCTTTGCCTTTGTATATCAATTTATCAAACTGAGTATCGATCAAACGTTTAAATTGCGGTAAAGTAATCACATTTTCCGAAGTTGCATATCCAAATTCGCCATAAGCAGGAGTATATGAATCGAAACCTGTAGCCATCAATACTGAGCCAACCACCACATCGATAATTTCTTCATTTTCCGAAAAATCAATAGCGGAACAGACTTTCTCACATTCACCGCAACGTGTACAACTTTTAATATCGATAACCGGAGTTTGTGGATATTCACTCGGATAATTTTTGTAAATTGCTTTGCGCAATGAAAGTCGGAAATTGAATTCATCCGGAACTTCTACGGGACAGACTTCAATAGCCCGTTTCAAATCCTCGGGATGACAAGAACCTTTAATATATCGGGGTGTCTTCTTTATTTTTAAGGATATATTTCCAACACTTCCTTTGTTTTCAATCACTTCGCAATTGGTGAGAATCGTGATGTTTTCGTGCTTCATAAGTTCGTTATAAAGGCGACTTACCATAGCTTTACCGGTTTCGGTAGTAGTCGAGAGTGAATCCCATTGAGCCACACGGCCACCTACAAACGGTTCTTTTTCGATTAAAATAACATCGCAGTTTTTTTCTGCCAACGAAATGGCCGCTTTCATACCGGCCACTCCGGCACCAATTACCGCTACGGCTTTCACAGCTTTTATCTTATTAGATTCCAATGCATCGGCATATCTCGATTTTGCAATGGCAGCTTTTACCAAATGAATAGCTTTCTCGGTTGCACCCATTTTGTTATCAGAATGTGCCCACGATGCTTGTTCACGGATATTGGCATGAACATACGTATATTTATTTAAATCAGCTCGTTGTGTTACATTTCGGAATGTTTGGAGATGGAGTTTTGGAGAGCAGGATGCAACCACAACACCATCTAAATTATTGGCTTTGATGTCTTCCACCATCTCGCGTTGATTGGAGTCGGAACAAGCAAACATAGTTGTTTTAGATAAAAACACAATATCATCGCCTTCCACCGCTTGTCGCACTTTTTCTACATCCACATAATCGGAAATATTACCACCACAATGGCAAATATATACGCCTATTTTTTTCTTTTTGTTTTCCATTTAGTTTGCTCTTTGAATTAAGTAACTAATTGCTTCTGACGATGCAGCTCCGGCTGAGAGTATTGAATCGGGAATGTCCATCGGCCCAGTTGCTGTTCCGGCAACAAAAACACCTTCGATACTCGTTTTGGCTGGACTGGCAAGCATATCACTTTGTCCGACAAAACTAAACGGATCGAGTGCTAGCTTTTCATTCTCGAACAAAGCATCGATTCCTGTATTTGGCAAAACACCCGTTGATAAAATTACCATATCGTGTTCAGTTTCCTTTAATTTTCCTTCGTTGATATCCTCGTAGCGCAGCATTAAGTTTCCATTTTCCTTCTCGGAAATTTTACCAATTTTCCCTTTTACAAAGTTTACACCCATGCCTTTGGCTTGTTGATAGAATTCCTCGAATCCTTTGCCAAACGAGCGTATGTTGATATAATAAATCGTTACATCGGCCATTGGTAAAGATCCCATCAGCAATTGAGCCTGTTTGATGGA
>JBBRTR010000149.1:0-6668 GCA_038244215.1 Bacteroidales bacterium | reverse complement strand
TTCAAATACTTCTTATAATTTGTCGTGGACGGCATCGACCGATAATATAGCTGTAACTTCTTATCAGATTTATGATAATGGAGTATTGCTTGGAACATCAAGTTCTAACTCTTTTGCATTAAAAAGTTTTCAACCAAATACTAATTATAGTTTTACAGTAAAAGCAGCAGATGTAGCAGGTAATTTTTCAGATTTAAGTGAAATTTTCTCATTTAAAACAGGAGTTTTTAGTAGCTATGAGGCTGAATTTGCAGTTATTAATGGAGGATTAATAGATACCGATCACTTGGGTTATTCAGGAACCGGATTTTGGGGAAATGTTGGTTCTGTTGGTAATTATCTTGAATTTACGGTTTATTCTGAAAATGGAGGAAGTACCGATATTTCATGCAGATTCAGTAGTGGAGACTCAAATAAAACAATGAATTTATACGTAAACGGAATAAAAATAAGAACCGAAACTTTTCCTTCTACTTCAGGCTGGGACAACTGGTCAACCAAAGTTGAAAATGTAAGCCTAAATGCCGGAAATAATACAATTAAATATCAGTATGATAGTGGAAATACAGGATACATAAATGTCGACTATATTACTGTTAAACCTAATACCACAGGTGTTTCTACAATTAATCGCAAAGATAATCTGATTGTTTTCCCAAATCCGGCTAAAGATTATATTATGATTCAAAATGTACCACAAAACGCCTTGATAACTATAAGTACAATTGATGGGAAAACCATTTATGGGGAGCTTTCATCAACAACAATAGGAAACAGGTCTGTTTATGTAAGTAAATGGAAAAGAGGTATATATTTCATCCAAATTAAATCCGAAACAAATAGTATTACACAAAAAATAATCCTTCAGTGATTAATGCAAGACAAACCTCGGAAGTTTCAAACTAACATGTTAATACTATATAAATTTCAAACTAAATAATAAAAAAAATGAAAAGTTTACTTCTTGCTATGGCAATTTTATTATTGGCTTTTGCGCCTAAGGCACAAACGAATTATGCCAAAATTGTGGATACCCGTATAGGTACAGCGTTAACTAACGCGGATGGTGCTTCCTCTGGTTTTACATACATTGGCGCAACTTACCCCTTTGGTATGGTTCAATTTACACCAACCTATTTTTCGGCAAATAAAGGTCTGGTTGTAAATCAATTAAGCGGTGCGGGTTGTTCACACTTGGGAAACTTTCCTACATTGCCACTTGCTGGTGAGTTAACAAATTCGCCCAATGATATGAATGGTTTTCAGAAGTACAAGAATATACGAGCATGTGAAGCTGGATACCTATCCTTGGATATGGCTGACAATGTTATTTGTAATGCCACTGTGGCCAAACGAACTGCAATTGCACAATTTATTTTTCCCTCAGAACAGAATATGGGAACAGTGATAATTGGTTCAGGTATAAAAGATTCAGAAGCCTTATACAATGCACATGTTACTGTTACCTCAGCCAATTCGTGCGAAGGTTTTGCCGAAGGTGGTGAGTTTTGTGGCCATTATGCCGACACCAAATACCGCATTTATTTTGTGGCAGAATTTAACCGGAAAGCAAGCAAGTTTGGCGTTTGGAAAGACAAGAACCTTTTAAATCAATTAACAGCATCGGGTCTGAATTCAGGAGCATATTTTACTTTCGATACAAATGAAAATAGCGAGGTAGAATATAGAATATCAATTTCTTACGTATCAATTGCCAATGCTCGCGAAAACCTAAAGAAAGATAACAACAAAGGTGATTTTTCGGCGTTGAAAGATGCAGCACAAGCCGAATGGAACAAACGATTGGGTGTTATCGAAATTAGTTCAGAAAATCCAGATCGGATGAAACAGTTCTATACCCATTTATACCATGTTTTAATTCACCCAAATGTTTTTAATGATGTGAATGGTGAATATATGGGCGCTGATTTTGATGTTCATAAAGTGGAACCGGGTCGCGATTATTACACCTCATTTAGCGGCTGGGATACTTACAGAAGCCAGTGCCAGTTGCTTGCCATGCTATACCCAAAGGAAGCATCGGACATGATGCAGTCGGAAGTTGAATTTGCAACACAAGCCGGAGGGTTTGGTCGTTGGATACTTGCCAATATCGAAACCGGAATTATGTGGGGCGATCCAATGCCTATTATCGTTGCCAATAGCTGGGCTTTTGGTGCAAAAAACTTCGATGTAAAAACAGCTTTTAAGTACATGAAATCAGGCGCAACTGTTCCTGGTCAATACTCTCAAAATCAATTATCAAGACCAGATCTTGGTGCCTATCTTCAAAAAGGATTTACCGATATGGCTGCAATAACCCTAGAATATACCTCTTCTGATTTTGCCATCGGACAGTTTGCTTTGCAGGCAATTGGCGACAAGAAAGAAGCGGCTTATTTTATCCGTCAGGCACAAAACTGGAAAAATATATATGATCCTTCTACCAAATGGTTACGTGGAAGAAACAGCGATGGAAAGTGGAAAGCACCAGAAGATGGTTGGGGTGAAGCTACCAAAACCAAGCATTTTTGGATGGTTCCCTTCAATTTAAAATCCTTGATTGACACCATTGGAGGAGTAGAATATGCAGCAAAACGCTTGGATACCTTGTTTGTAAAGCTCGATGCAACTTATACGCAAGAGTGGTATGCCGCCGGCAATGAGCCCGATTTTCAAGTTCCATGGATCTACAACTGGCTCGGAAAACCCTATAAAACAACGGAAGTAATGAACCGCATTTTCAGTGAGCAATACAATAGTGCGCCTGCAGGTATGCCAGGAAACGACGATTTGGGAGCAATGGGTTCTTTATATGTTTTTGGTTCAATTGGATTGTTTCCAATGATTCCAGGAGTTGGAGGATTTGCTATCAACAAACCTCAATTTAACGACATTAAAATTCATCTTGCAAAAGGTGATTTGAAAATTACTGGCGGAAATACAAGCCTGTATATCAATTCGATGAAGCTAAACGGGAAAAATTTCAATTCATCGTGGTTAGATTGGAATACTATTGAAAATGGTGGAAAAATTGAATACGAACTTACAAAAAACACCAAACCGAAATGGGCTAACAATGCTGTTTTGCCATCGTTTGATACCGTTAAATAATACGTTCTGGATTATTATATACATGTTCAACAGTTTAAAAATAAGCTATATGAAATCAAATCTATTGAATAAAAAAAATCAAATCTTCGGAGTACTTATTCTTCTTACAATTCTCTCCTCGCAGAGCAAATTGTTTTCACAATCTGCTTCATTAATAACAGGTTGTGCAGGAATTCACGTTGCACAAATTCCCGACCTAATTGACGGAATTAAAATGCTTTATATTTTAGGGACAGATGCTAATACACCATTGCGTGGTTTGCCCGTTGAAATATAAAGTCGTATCATTCTGATAATTCAAATTACAGTACCTTAATAGTACACAGGATAAAATAAAACTAATAATCTAAAATTTAAAAATTATGAAAAAACTAAACTTGTTATTAACAGTATTGATAGTTCTTGGCAATTTGATTGCACAAGCAACTAATTATTATGTCAGAACCGATGGTAATGACAACAACCCTGGTACTTCCAATACCACTGCCGGTGCATGGAGTGATATTGGAGTTGGAATTGGACGCATTGCGCTTGGCGATGTGCTATGGATTAATGATGGTACATATATATGTGGGAATATGAGTTTTTCAAATTTAACAGGTGGAACTAATACCAGCCGCCGTACAATTCGGGCGGTAAACAAATGGGCTGCAAAAATTCAAAGTATTGGTTCGTATAATGCTTTAAGTTTTAATTATTGTACCGGGCTTACAGTAGATGGATTAGAATTATATTATCCTACCGGCGGAACTTATACTGATCTTATGGGAGGGCTTGTGGCAGATCATTGCGACTTTGTAACTTTCCGGAATATTAAAGTACATGATTGTCCTGAAACCGGTATTGGTGGAGGTTCAGATCATTTTATTATTGAAAATTGTGTAGTTACTAATTGCTGCTGGTGCTTAAACGGAAACGTTAATACCAGTGGAATCAATATCTACGAACCCTCAATGTACTCAGCTGGTCCAATAGCCGGTACTTCGTTTGGAATAATTATTCGCAACAACGTTGTTTCTAATTGTTGGGCTGGCCCTTACGGCGGTCATGGCCCTACTGATGGGAATGGAATTATTATTGATGACTGGAATTTCACCCAAAACGTCGGAACACCTTACTCAAAAGGTGTTTTAATTGAAAATAACCTTGTATTTAATTGTGGTGGCTCAGGTCTCTCTATTTATGATAGCGACAATGCAGTTGTTCGCAACAATACATTCTATTACAACCAATGGAAAAAAGACCAATATGCTGATGGCAAAGGTTGTGGTGATATTGACGTTACCTGTGAGCCGGGTAAAGGTAATAACAACAAGATTTATAATAATATTACTATTAGCAATCCAAGTCTTAGTAGTGTTGGTATAAGACTTATTAATGAAACAAATTGGGTAGCAGAAAACAACATGGTAAGTCTTTGCAATGTTACTCTTTCAGCAAGCAATAAAATGACATCTGCGGCTGCATTTGTGAATCCTTCAACAGATCCTATTGCTGCTAATTTTCATTTACAATCCAGCAGTCCAGCAATTAATTCGGGCGACAATACGAATGCAGCAGCAACAGATCTGGACGGTAATGCCAGACCTAATGGATCAGTCGTTGATATGGGTTGTTATGAATTTCAGGGTGCAGGAATAAGTATTACAGCAAGGGGTGAAAATCCACCCAACGAAGGGAAAGATAAAATTAACGATGGTAATTTAACTACCAAATGGTTAGATATGTCGGCAACTTCTTGGTTACAATTCCAATTCCCCGTAGCTGTTGCTTATACCACTTATACTTTAACTTCTGGAAATGACTATCCGGCAAGAGATCCCAATACCTGGACTTTGCAAGCTTCAAACAATGGCGTAAACTGGACTGTTTTAGACACCCGAACCAATCAGCCTTCCTGGACTGGTCGCAACCAGAGTTTAACTTTTAGCTATGTGAATAATACGGCATATATCTATTACAAACTGAACATTACTGCAAATAATGGCGATGCAAACATTCAGCTATCGGAAATGGCATTTATAGATAATGTTGCACCTTCCACTCCAACAGCCTTGATCTCTTCAAATATTACAACTTCAAGTTTTACTTTGTCATGGACTGCTTCTACCGATAATGTGGGTGTTACAGGTTATGATGTGTATAAAGATGGCGTATTATATTCAACTGTAAGCTCAACCTCAGCCTCAATAACGGGACTTACTTCAGGCACTTCTTATTCAATGACAGTGAAAGCCAAAGATGCTGCAGGCAATGTTTCGGCTGCAAATTCACCAGCGTTTAATGTTACAACTACTGCTGCCACAACTGTAATTATTACTGCAAGAGGTGAAAATACACCCAACGAAGGAAAAGATAAGGTTTACGATGGCAATTTAACTACTAAATGGCTAGATATGTCGGCAACTTCCTGGTTACAATTCCAATTTCCTGCAACTGTTGTTTATAATACGTATACTTTAACTTCTGGAAATGATTCTCCAACAAGAGATCCCAAAGACTGGACTTTGCAAGCTTCAAACGATGGCGTAAACTGGACTGTATTAGACACCCGCACCAATCAACCTTCATGGACTGGTCGCAACCAGAGTTTGACTTTTAGCTGTGTGAATAATACAACCTATATCTATTACAAACTGAACATTACAGCAAATAATGGCGATGCAATCATTCAGTTATCGGAAATAGCGTTTTCCAGAGATAACACACCGCCTTCCGTAGCAACTGCCTTGGCCTCATCATCAGTTACAGCCACCAGTTTTACTTTATCCTGGACAGCTTCGACCGATAATGTGGCGGTAGCAAGTTACGATGTGTACAAAGCCGGTGTTTTGCTTGGAAATACTACAACTACCTCTTACAGCGTAACTGGTTTAACTTCAGGTACAGCGTATTCTATGACAATAAAAGCGAAAGATGCAGCAGGGAATGTTTCAGCGGCCAGTACAGCTTTGGTTGTTACTACCACCGACAATATAGCTCCAACAGTACCTGCTGGTTTAACCTCATCATCAGTTACAGCCACCAGTTTTACTTTATCCTGGACAGCTTCGACCGATAATGTAGCGGTAACAAGCTACGATGTATACAAAGCTGGAGTTTTACTTGGAAATACTACAACTACCTCTTACAGCGTAACCGGGTTAACTTCCGATACTGCGTATGCTATGACAGTAAAGGCGAAAGATGCAGCTGGTAATGTTTCTGCGGCCAGCATTGCACTAAATGTAACTACTTTGGACAATGTAGCACCAACTGTTCCCTCGGCCTTAGTTTCCTCGGCAATAGCTTCCACAAGTTTCACCTTATCGTGGACAGCTTCTACCGATAATGTGGCTGTTACAGGTTATGAAGTTTACAAGGGTGGAGTGTTATATTCAACGGTTACAACAACCTCGGCCGGCATTACAGGTCTGACAGCCGGAACTTCCTATTCAATGACAATCTTAGCAAAAGATGCAGCCGGAAATAAATCTGCCCAATGCACTGCCCTTGGTGTAACAACATCCTACAATCTGTTACTAAATCCGGGATTTGAAAGTGGTACAACCAGC
>JBBRTR010000148.1:0-6736 GCA_038244215.1 Bacteroidales bacterium | reverse complement strand
TTTAAAAACTACAAGGCGGTATTCCTTTGGGTGAATGTCTTTTCTCATGATGCTTTCAGCTTTATTTTCAGGGCTGCAAAATTATACATTTTTTCCTCACAAACAAATATTCAGAACAATTTCTTCAACATTATTTTGTTAGTATGTTTTTCCCGTCACCTGTTTATTGATTGAGCAGGAATTTCATAGTGTTAATTCCATCGGCATAATCGCTTAAACCCGGGCTTTGAGTACATCCCAATAGAACTGTTTTTGCTCCTGTAAACGCATCTGTAGCAATACATTGGATAAGTTCATCGTCCTGCGAAAGCTTTTCTTTCAGCAATTCTATATTTTCGTAAAACTGGTAAAAAAGTACCGGGATAGGGGAGAAGTACTGCTCCGATTCTGTTAAAATAAAAACATCATTATCCAGATGCGGAGTTTTATTCAGCAGGTAAATGGAACGGTGATAGCTATGATTGTTCATGTATTTGAAATGATCGTTCAGTGCTATTTTATAAGGTTCAATGGCTGAATAGAGCTTTTTTGGGTCAAACCCAACCGGAATAAAAACCTTGGAAACATTGCGGCAACCGAGGCCGAAATACGAGCAAATATCCGTACCAAGTTTCCTGAGTGATTCGTCACTTTCATTACCCGTCAATACAGCAACGCCATTCCGGTTTTTACGGATAATATGAGGATATTTAGAAAAATAATATTCAAAATACCTGGCAGTATTATTGCTTCCGGTAGCTATTATAGCATCGAAATCCTTAATGGTGCTTTCGGTAAATTGAATCATCTGATTAAACCCCGGCTCTATCCTACAAAGAACATCGGCTAAAGCAGGAAGCAATATTTTATCCTCCGACGACAATTTTCCAATGAAATAGTTGCCGGATATCAAAACGCACATAAAATCATGAAAGCCTACAATAGGGATATTACCAGCCATAATCACAGCAACCTTCTTTGGATCAGTATTTTGAATGCCAATTTCATACTCATTGATCCATTTCCTGATTGATTCTACACCTAAAGTTTCGCTCCAGGCTTTCATCGCTAAAGCTATTGTTGAAGGCGTAAACCATGAATTCTGTTGGTTGGCCAACTGTAGCGAATCATATAACTCAGGATTTTGATCTTTAAATTCCGAAGTTGCCGAAGTATAACCTTCTGCTGCCTGGCCCATAATTTTTCCGAGTTCAGCAAATGCCGATATACGCAGTTCAAGTGCAGGTGGTTGGATCATACTTTTAAAGGATTTCAAACGTTTCAAATTATATTAGCGGCGAAATTACCTGTTAAAATCATACTTTTGCCTTTTAATCATAAATTATTGAAGAATCCCGAAATGAAAATCACAATTCCAACCATATTTATTTTCCTTCTCCTTAATACATATTGCGCTTTAGCACAGTCGGTTGGCAACAATTCAGGGCTTCAGGATTCGTTAAGTAAATTAAGTTCTCTTATATGGAAACAAAAAACAGATTCCGGCAGTCTGAAGGCTAATGAAGTTTTTTTTGCAAAATTTCAATCTGTTCTTAAGTCTGAATCCTCGTTTACCGTTCCTCTCGATTCAATCCGGGGAATTACAATAGTGGCATCGGATAACGGCAAAGTAAGGATTTTTACTTGGAATGTACCTCTAAGTGATGGAACAAACAAATATTTCGGTTTTATCCAATTCATTCAGGATAGTCTGTTTCTGGTTCCGCTGCGTTCGGTCGAAAATGATCCCGCGGATTTCGAAACAAGGAAACTTTCACCTCAAATATGGTACGGAGCTATTTACTACAAAATGATTGAGGTTAAGATTGGTTCACAAAAAGCTTACACTTTATTAGGCTGGGACGGTTACACGCCAAACTCGAACCGGAAACTGATCGACATTATGTATATTGACAATACCGGAAATGTTATATTTGGAATGCCGGTTTTTAAAACTGATCTGGGTCTTAAAAGCCGTGTTATAAAGGAATACGCCGAAAAAGCCAATATGCTTTTGCGCTATGATTACCAATCAATCCTGGTTAAAAAGGGGAATAAGGTTAAAAAAGAAAACGCCTGGCTAATAGTTATGGATCGTCTTGTTCCTATGGATCAATCCAAGAATGGAATACACAAATATTATGTAGCTTAAGGTGAAATTTTTGATGGCTATTTATTTAAAGATGGATATTGGACTTTGGTCGAAGATATTGAAGTAGCAAATCAGGAAAAAATTAAAAAATAAAAAATCTTGCTATTTGACTTTACATCTGAAGTTTTCGCTTTTGCAGATTTTGAGATTAATTTAAAACAATGCCGTTCATATAAATGTTGTTTATTGAAAATGAGTGGTTTATTGAACCTGGTTAAGCATTTATATGGCTTGATATCAATGTGAACAATCAGTAATCTCAAAAGTACCGGAACATCTGTTTAACTTTTTCCGAGATCAGATAGGTAAAATTTTAATTAAGCAAGTCCTATATTGAAATTGATTAAATATATTCTTATTTTTTTTTTGCCCGACCGGTAATAATTTTATAGTTTTGTATCAATTTAATACCATTGTTCGGGAGAACCGAAAATAGTGGTATTTTAAATGTAAGATATAGTAAATCAATAAGATAAAACAATAACTCTAGGAAATGAAAAAACACAACTTTAATGCCGGCCCGTCAATTCTTCCACGAATTGCAATTGAAAACACAGCTAAGGCTATTCTTGATCTGAATGGTATAGGAATGTCGTTACTCGAAATTTCGCACCGCAGCAAGGAATTTCAGGCAGTAATGGACGAAGCTGTCGCTTTATTCAAGGAAATACTTAACATTCCCGATGGCTATCAGGTGTTGTTTCTGGGTGGGGGAGCCAGTTTGCAATTCTGCATGGTTCCATACAATTTGATGAATAAAAAAGCTGCTTACCTCGAAACAGGCGTTTGGGCAAAAAAAGCCATCAAAGAAGCCAAATTATTCGGCGAAGTTGCAGTTGTTGGATCTTCATCGGATAAAAATTTCAATTACATCCCTTCGGGTTGGGAAATTCCTGACGATGCTGATTATTTCCACATTACAACCAACAATACAATTTATGGTATCGAAATTCGTGAAGATTACGATAGCCCGGTTCCTATGGTAGCTGATATGTCGAGCGATATTCTCAGCCGTCCGGTTGATGTATCGAAATATGCCATGATTTATGGTGGTGCACAAAAAAATGCCGGTCCTGCAGGTGTTACTTTTGTAATTATCCGCGAGGATATACTTGGAAAAGTTGAACGTGCAATTCCATCTATGCTCGACTACCGTATCCATATTAAAGAAGGTTCAATGTTCAACACTCCTCCATGCGTTAGCATTTTTACCTTAAAGGAAACTTTGAAATGGGTAAAAGAAATGGGTGGCGTTAAAAAAATGGAAGAAATGAACATTGCTAAAGCAAGTCTTTTATATGATGCTATTGATAACAGTACTATGTTTGAAGGTACTGCCGTTAAAAGTGCCCGCTCACTTATGAATATATGCTTTGTAATGAAAGAGCAATACAAGGACAAGGAAGACGCTTTTATGGAATTTGCCAAGTCGCAAGGAATGGTAGGAATTAAAGGTCACCGTTTGGTGGGCGGTTTCAGGGCATCAACCTACAATGCATTACCGGTTGAAAGTATTCATGCACTTATCACTTGTATGAATGAGTTTGAAAAAGCAAACAGTTAATCTACATTTATAGTACTTAAGCACTTAAAGCTAATCAAATGAAAACAATACTTGTTGCCACTGAGAAACCATTCGCAAAAACTGCAGTGGAAGGCATAAAAAAAATTGTTGAAGAGGCCGGATTCAAGATGGCTCTGCTCGAAAATTATACTCAGAAAGCGGAACTACTTGAAGCAGCTTCTGGTGCTGACGCCATTATCATCAGGAGCGACATTATTGACGATGTTGTATTTGAAGCTGCTAAAAAACTGAAAATTGTTGTCAGGGCAGGAGCAGGATACGATAATATTGACCTGGTTTCAGCCAAATCAAAAGGCGTGGTTGCCATGAATACACCCGGTCAGAATTCGAATGCAGTTGCAGAACTTGCAGTCGGTATGATGGTTTATGCAGCCCGTAATAACTTCAACGGATCATCCGGTACTGAACTCAGAGGTAAAAAACTGGGTTTGCATGCTTTCGGATATGTTGGAAAAGCTGTAGCTGCAATTGCCCATGGATTCGGGATGGAGATTTATGCTTTCGATCCGTTTGTTGACAGGAAAAAAGTTGAAGCCGAAGGAATTCATTATCTGGATAATGTAGAAGAACTGTATAAAACATGCCATTATGTTTCGTTGCATATGCCGGCAAATGCACAAACAAAGAAATCAATAAACTTCAACCTTCTTTCCAGGATGCCTAAAGGGGCAACACTCATTAATACAGCCCGTAAGGAAGTTATAGATGAAGAAGGATTGCTTCAGATGTTTGCTGAAAGAGCTGATTTTAAATATGTTTCGGATGTTGAACCTGACAGCAAAGGTCTTATAGCTGAAAAGTTTTCGGGCAGATTTTATTTTACACCAAAAAAAATCGGAGCTCAGACAGCAGAAGCTAATAATAATGCAGGCATAGCTGCTGCCAGGCAAATTGTTAGTTTTTTTACTAAAAATGACACTACATTTCAGGTTAATAAATAGTACATTCTAATAGTTAACACTACTATTTGAGTAAAGCAGGAAGGTTGTTTTTTTAAGATTTCTTTTTTTAAATCTCAATTTGCAGAAAAAAAATGTTTGCAAATTGAAAAAAGAATTACCCACTTAAACAACTTTCTTGTTTTAATGTTTCTATCGTTGTATATTAGCTGAAAATTTCAGAAATTGTGAGTATATTATATTCATGCTAGAGTATTTTAAAAACCAAAAACCACAAACTAATGGAAACTGAATTTGACAAAACTGCTACCTTTTTTCGTTTCGAGGATTTACGGATTTACCTCAAAGCTCTCGATTATATTGATTGGGTATTTAAAAAAGTAAATAAATTTCCAGAAACCGGCTCAATCTCACTGGCTTCACATTTTTATAATTCAGCACAGGCAATAGCTTTGCATATCGCTGAAGGCTCGGCTCGTAACAAAGCCCAGTTTATTCATTACCTTAAAATGGCTAAAAGCTCTGTGCGCGAATGTGTTGTGCATAGCTCCATGGCTTCGAAACAAAAATTTTTCTCTCCCGAGGATCTCGAAGACTCCCGTAATCAATTAATGGAAATGACCAAAATGCTTGGTGCTTTGATCGGGTCTCTGCAACGTTCTGCCGGTATAGTTGATAGCGATGACGATTGATCGGTAACAACCCATCCTTTTTTTATTTAAAATCAATTACAATGAATATAAAGTGTTCATTGTAATTTTTTTTTATTTTTTATGTTGTAACATTCATTTCTATTACTGAATTTTGCACACTTCTATTATTCATGAAATTAATTTAGATCTAATTCGCAACCCATGGCAATTCTTAAAGCATTTAAGGGTTTACGCCCACCAGTAGAAATTGTAAAACAATTAGCATCAAGGCCTTATGATGTGCTAAATTCGGAGGAAGCCCGCTTCGAAGCAAAAGATAACCCGTATTCATTACTTCATGTAACAAAAGCTGAAATTGACCTTCCTAAAGAAGTTGACGTTCACGGACAAGAAGTGTATGATAAAGTGGTGGAGAATTTTTCCGCTTTCAAAGATAATAAGTGGCTTGTGCAGGATCAGGATGAAAAATTGTACATCTACGCCCAAACCATGAATGGCCGCACACAATATGGTATTGTTGGCTGCACCAGCATCGAAGATTATTTCAATAATAAGATTAAAAAACATGAACTCACCCGCAAGGATAAGGAAGAGGACCGAATGATTCATGTTCGTATCACGAATGCAAATGTGGAACCAGTTTTCTTTTCGTATCCTGCCAATAAAGGTATTGATGAAATAGTTTTAAAAATAGTTTCCGAAACTAAGCCTGTATATGATTTTATAACTGACGAAGGATTTGGACATCATTTCTGGACCATCAATGACAGAGCAACCATCGACAGGATAATTGAAATATTCGAAAAAGAAATTCCAAGTCTATACGTTGCCGATGGCCACCACCGTACAGCAGCAGCTGCACTGGTAGGCGAAGAAAAACGTAAAAATAATCCAAACCATAATGGCACCGAAGAATACAATTTCTTTATGTCGGTTCTTTTTCCCGATAATCAGCTAAAGATTATTGATTATAACCGGGTTGTTAAAGATTTGAATAATCTGAGCAGCCAGGAATTATTAAACAAACTCAGTACCGTTTTTCTTGTCGAGAATAAGGGTAAAGAGATATATACTCCTGTTTCTTTGCACAATTTTGCTATGTATCTTGATGGAATCTGGTATTCGCTCACAGCCAGGGAAGGAACATACAATGATCAGGATCCAATTGGCGTTCTTGACGTTACAATACTTTCGTCACTCGTACTCGATCAAATCCTCGATATAAAAGACCTTCGTACTTCGACCCGTGTTGATTTTGTGGGCGGTATCCGTGGCCTTGGTGAACTAAAAAAACGTGTGGATAGCGGTGATATGAAAGCTGCCTTCGCGCTTTATCCCGTGTCGATGAAACAGCTAATTGATATTGCTGATTCAGGCAATATTATGCCGCCGAAAACTACCTGGTTTGAGCCCAAACTTAGAAGCGGCCTCGTGGTACATCTTTTGGCATAAAATTTCTAACTCTCCG